>JAJYYT010000301.1 GCA_021800645.1 Actinomycetes bacterium | reverse complement strand
AAGGGTGAAGGTCAGCTTCTCGTTCTGGGAGATCGCGTGGGCGAGCTGGCCCTTGGACTCCAAGAGCCGCTCCTCGAGGGCCTGGACGCGCCCCGGACCCTCCTGGAGGCGCCGCCTGAGGGCGTGCACCTCCTCCTCGGCCGCCAGGAGCCGGGCCCGCAGCACCTCGATCTCGGAGCCCTGCTCGACCCTGGCGTCGTCGTGCGCGTGCACTCGGTCGGATTCACGCTCACGGGCGCGATGAGCGTCGTGTGCTCGATCGGCTCGATCTTCGTGTGCTCGATCGGCTCGATCGGCTCGATCTTCGTGTGCTCGATCAGGCGTCGGACTCACCTCTCGATCCTGCTCCCGCGACGGCGCGGGTCCGCCACGGCTCACCATACCGGGGTCACGATGGCGCCGCGCGGCGCTTTTCTCGACGGGGACGGGGTGGTCCAGGGTGGACGGGGTCGGCAGGGCAGGCTGGGTCTGGCGGGTGGCCGGGATGGGATGTCGGCAGGGACGGGGTCGGCCGGACCCGGGGCCCCTCCCCCAGCCTGCGCAGCTCCCGGACTACTCTTGTGGTGAGGTGCGGGTGAAGTGCCCGCCTCGAGGAGGTGCGCTCCCGGCGGCGGGTCCACCTCGGGGTCGGCCGGTGCCGGGGTGCCGGGGGTTCCCTGAGCACGGGAAGGTGCGGTCCCCGCCGAGAAGAGGACGGACCCCGGCGAGAAGAAGGCGGGCGAGCAGGGGCAGGCCCGGGACCCGCCGACATCGACGGAGAGAGGCGACGAATGAAGGTCTGGATCGACCAGGATCTGTGCACTGGCGATGGGCTGTGCGAAGAGATCGCGCCCGCGGTCTTCACCCTGCTCGATGACGGGCTCGCCTACGTGAAGGAGGGCGACGACGTGAAGAACGAGCCCGGTGGCTCGGCCGGCATGGCGCTCGTCCCCGAGGAGTTCGAGGATGCAGTCGTCGAGGCGTCCGAGGAGTGCCCCGGCGAGTGCATCTTCATCGAACGCGAGTAGCGAGCAGCCGGTCGGCCTCCTCGCGCTCCTCGGGCTCGGTCGGGATCTTCGCGCTCCTCGGCCTCGGTCGGCCTCGGTCGGGCGCAAGCGGGCGCGGTCGGGCGCCCGGAAGGATGCAGGGCCCGGACCCGGTGAGCCAGAGGACCAGCCGCCCTCAGGCGCCGCGCGCGAGCTTGCGGGCCGAGGTCAAGAACCCGGTGTGCGCCACCATGCGGTGGTCGGGACGGACCGAGCGAGCCTCGACGTGCCAGGTCCGGTGGAGGACCTCGAACGTGGACGCGAGCGCGAACGGCCCATCGTCGAGCGCTCGCCGCAGCTCGGCAGTCTGGTTGACGGTGGGGAGATAGGCGAGGACGATGCCACCGGGCAGCAGCGCGCGCGCGGCGTGCGGGAGCACTCGCCACGGTTCGGGCATGTCGAGCACGATGCGGTCGAGGTCGCGCTCGTCGATCCCCTCGGTCACGTCCCGCGGCTCGACGCGATAGTCCGTGTCGGGGCCGAGAAACGCGGTCACGTTCGCGCGAGCACGAGCTGCGAAGTCCTCTCGGAGCTCGTAGCCGACGACCGACGCGCCCGCTCGCAGGAGCGCCATCGACAGCGCGCCGGACCCGACCCCGGCCTCGAGCACGCGCTGGCCAGGGCCGATGTCGGCGGCAACGAGGATCGCGCCGAGGTCCTTCGGATAGATGACCTGCGCACCACGAGGCATCTTCAAGACGACGTCGGCCAGGGTTGGCCGCATGACGAGGTACCGCCGGCCCGTCGAGCCGCTCACGACTTCGCCTTCGTGGTGCCCGATGACGTCGTCGTGGGCGATGCTCCCCGCGTGGGTGTGGAAGGTCGCGCCTGGCGTGAGGGTCACCAGGTAGCGGCGGTCCTTCGCGTCCACGAGCAGCACTCGCTCGCCGGCGGACATCGCCCCCTTCGACCCGGCCTCGCCCACGACGAGCCGCTACCCGACCGTGGGGTTCGGCCGGTGGGCGTCCCCTCCCCCCGTGACAGGTCCCCCCTCGGCTGCACGTGCTGCACGTGCTGGACGTGCTGGACGTGCTCCAAGTCCCGCACCTGCTCGACGTGCTCCAAGTCCCGCGCGTGCTCCCGGCTGGCCGCCTTGCCGGCGACGCGTCGTCGGCTGCAGCGCCACGAGGTACCGATCGCCCTGATGTAGGTCGATCCGCTCGGACCGTTCGTCGGACCGCCGCGCCCTTCGGAGCACGAAGGCCGCGGCGGCCAACAGGAACCACGCCCAGTGCTCGCCGCCAAGCCCGCGGCGCACCCCCGAGCGCGTCATCCGGCGCAACAGCGAGTCGATCAGGCGTCCCACCTCCGGCTCCGCCTACAGACGACGGATCTCGACGACCGACGACTTGTGCCGGCCGCGGCGCTTGCCCGCGAGGTACGCGAGCGCCACCACGCAGAGCGCCACCGCGCCGCCGAGCACCAGCGCGGCGGGAACTGCGGATCCGGCCGCCTTCTCCCCATCGCCCACCACCTTCTGGAACGCGGCCTCCAGGTCGTCCCGAGTGATGGGCCGGCCGTTCGTACGCATGCTCATCGCGATCTCCCTCCCTCGTGTGCGGCGGTCTCTTGCTTCTCCGGTTGTCCTCGTGGCTCGTGCCGGGGTCGTGGGTTGACTCCGGTCATTGCTTCGTGGACGGTGGGCGGCGGCGCCGCACAGCGGCCCCGCGGACGATCCCCCAGGCAGCCAGTGCAATCATGATGACGGTCGCGCCGCCCACGATGACGTACGGAGCCCAGGTCATTGTGCCGCTGAAGAACCCGCCGGTCTCCTCCTGGAGCGCCCGAAGGAACGCCACGAGCAAGAGGATGGCGCCTGCGCACAGCATGACCGATCCCGCGATCCCGAACAGCAGGTACCGCCCGAGACCCTTGAGGGGTGAAAGCGTCTCCTGCTTGATGTAGTCGATGACGAGCTGGAGCGCATCAGTGCCGCTCTGGCGGATGCCGCCCTCCCTCGCGGAGGACGAACGCCCGAATCGAAACCGTGCCACGCGCGCTCGAGCTCCTCTCTTCATCCCTGCCCGGTCATCTTGCCTGTCGCCTGCCGGGTCTTCCCTGCCGGGTCTTCCCTGCCAGGTCGGAGCTGCCAGGTCGCAGCTGGCGGACAGCCTCGTCGAAGACAGGCGCGACCAACCCTGAGCGCCTGCCGAGCCGACCTTTCAGGTAGATCCTCCACCGGCACGTTCCCCCACCGCAAGCGGAGAAGGCACCGACGAGGGGTCATCGCGCCCGCCCGACCTTCCAGAGGGTGCCCCGCCGACCTTCCAGAGGGTGCCCACCCGACCTTCCAGAGGCAACAAGGAACCGAGAAGGAGGAGTGGGAAAAGCGTCCCCGAGGAAGTGCTGCAGGTGACCGAGACCGCCGGTAAAGGCGGTCGCCACCTCTACTACTCTCTACTACTGCGGTAGTATTCGCGGCGCACGCCCAGAGGTAGGCCCTCGCCGAAGTTGGCGATCACCGTCGATGCCGATGTGCACGAGCGCGTGATCGTTGCAGCCGCCGAAGAAGGGCTCAGCGTCTCAGCGTGGATGACCGCAGCCGCTCGCCG
>JAJYYT010000010.1 GCA_021800645.1 Actinomycetes bacterium | reverse complement strand
CGCGACTACATGCCGCTCCAGTTCAGCGACGAGGACCTGTCCCACCAGAACCGACTGCGGCGCGCCTTCGACCCTGCCTGCCGGGCCAACCCGGGGAAGGTCCTCCCGAGCGGCCACAGCTGCGCCGACATCCAGTCGCTCGAGCGGGTGCCGACCGGGGTGTGGATGTGAGCACGGCTGGCAAGCTGACGACGCGCAGGGCCGCCTTCGACGAGATGCTGCTGGCGTTCGCTGCAGAGGTGGGCGATACCGACCCGGTCGCCGTCGAAGGGGGGCGCACGCGCTGGGACGCCGGCGGGCCGCCCGTGCCGGGCACCCGCCTCGTGCGCGCGCCGGCGGGGATCGTCGAGTACCGGCCCGAGGAGATGACCGTCCGCGTCCGGGCGGGGACCGCCGTGGAGGAGCTCCACGAGGCGCTCGGCGCCCGAGGGCAGCGCACCGCGCTCCCCCGACGCGGAGGCACCGTCGGGGGCGCCCTCGCGGTCGGCGAGGACGACGTGTGCGTCCTCGGACGGGGCCGCGTGCGCGACGCCGTGCTCCAGATCCGCTACGTCTCGGCGGACGGCGCGGTCGTGACCGGCGGTGGGCCGACCGTGAAGAACGTCACGGGGTACGACCTCCCCCGGCTCCTGGTCGGCTCGCTCGGCACTTTGGGGCTCCTGGGAGAAGCGATCATCCGGACCAACCCCGTGCCGGCCGTCTCCCGCTGGTTCAGCGCGGAGGGCGCAGACCCGTTCGCCGCCCGAGAGGCCCTCTTCCGACCATCGGCGGTGCTGTTCGACGGACGGACGACTTGGGTGCAGCTCGAGGGGCATGCCGCTGACGTCGAGGCGGAGCGGCGTGGGCTGGCCGGCGATCCCGCCGTGGGCGGCGACTGGCAGGAGTGCGAGCGTGGGCCGGTGCTCCCGCCCCACCGATGGTCGTTGCGCCCCTCGGAGCTGCGCTGCGTGGACGGTTCGCAGCTCGGCGAGTTTGTCGCCTCGGTCGGCGTCGGCACCGTCTTCGCCTCGCTCCCAGCCCCCGCCCGGCCCCAGGCGGCCGCCCTCGGGGCGCTCGCGGGACGGATCAAGCACGAGTTCGACCCGACCGGCCGCCTCAACCCGGGACGGTCCCCGAGATGAGCGCCGTGGGGGGCGTGACCGCGTGAGGGCGGCGTGACGACGCTCGATCTCGATCCGGCGGAGCTCAGTCGCTGCGTCCAGTGCGGGCTGTGCCTGCCCTCGTGCCCGACGTTCCGCGTGACGGGGGACGAGAGCCAATCCCCACGCGGGCGCATCGCACTGATGCGCGCGGTGGAGCACGACGGGGCCCCGCTCTCCCCGCCCGTGCTGCGCGCCTTCGAGACGTGCGTGCAGTGCCGCGGGTGCGAGACGGCCTGCCCGAGCGCGGTGCCGTTCGGGCATCTCATGGCCCGGACGCGCGCGGCGCTCGTCGACCGCCGGCTGTCGGTGCCTTGGCCGCTGCGCGCGGCGTACGCCGGGCTCGGGCACCCCGCACTCGTCAGGTCCGGGGCACGCGCGATCGCCTTCGGGCAGCGACTGCACCTGATCCCGGCCTCGCTCGGAGTGCCGAGGCTCGCGCTGCGCCAGCCCCCGCTCGCCGCGTTTGGCCACGACGTGCACCTCTTCACGGGGTGCGTCATGGACGCGTGCCAGCGCGACGTGCACCGCGACACCCTCGCGCTGCTCGCAGCCGCCGGCTCCGGCGCCACGCCGACGGGTGACCGGGTCCCCTGCTGTGGCGCGCTGCACCTGCACGCCGGGCTGGCGGCACAAGCGCGGCAGCTCGCCGCCGAAGCGGTGCGGGCACTCGGCGACGGCCGCCCCGTCCTCGTCAACTCGGCAGGGTGCGGCGCCATGCTGAAGGAGTGCGGGACGCTGCTGGGCTCCGCCGAGGCAGGTGCGTTCTCCAAACGCGTCTTCGACGTCGCCGAGTGGCTCGTCCCGCGGCTGGCGAACCTCCCGGAGGTCTCCCCGCTCGACCTGCGCGTCGCGGTGCTCGACCCCTGTCACCTCCGTCATGCCCAGCGAACGCACACCGCCACCCGTGACTTGCTCACGCCGTTCGTGAGGGAGCTGGTCGAGCTCGACGACGACGGGCTGTGCTGTGGCGCCGGAGGCGCCTACGCGCTCGTCGAACGCCGAGAAGCTCGGGCGATCCGGGACCGCAAGCTCGCCTCGATCGCGCGATCGTCCCCTGACGTGGTGGTGGCAGCGAACCCTGGGTGCGCGATGCACCTCGCGGCCGGCGGGCTCGACGTCCTCCACCCGGTGACCCTCGTGGCGCGCGCGCTGGCCGGAGCGCCTCCCCAGTCGCGCCCAGGCGGCACGGGACCGGTCGGGAACCGAGGCTCTCGGGAGGCCCGAGACCGCCGCGAGCGACGACCTGGTACCTTGATCCGGCGGGATCGCCTCCGGCTGAAGGCGTCCGAGCAGGACGGAGGCACCGTAGCCAGGGGGCTATAGCTCAGTCGGTTAGAGCGCAGCACTGATAATGCTGAGGTCCGTGGTTCAAGTCCACGTAGCCCCACCAGGTCTACCCGGTTCGAGGCGTCGTGCTTCGGACGGGTGCTGGAAACCAGCTCGACCCGGCCCAGCCAGAGCGAGAGACCTCAGATGTCGGCGCTCCAGTCCGGTTCTGCGCAAGATCCGCTGCGCGGCCTTGCTTCTCGCAAGGGTCCCTTCGGACACCGTCCCGAGAACCCCGGGCACATAAGCCACGTGGGGCGTAGGCGCAAACCAAAGGATGACCCCGAGGGAAGCAGACAGCGCAATGTCGAGCCCGAATTCGATCAGGTGGTTGGAGCATTCGATCTTGAGACGGATCGCCTCGTCCGCGGCGTGGGACAACGCGGCGTCAGCCTGCTCCGACGTGGCACCAGCCGCTGCGAACGCTCCGGACTGGCGGGCACGGCGGACAATTTCCAGGTTCGCCAGGTAAGCCTTCGCACGCATCTCTGGCTTCCGTTTCACGAAAGCAGAAGAGAGCACGATGTTCGACAGAAACCACTCGAACTGGCCCACCTCAATGGGACTCACTGAATGAAGCGGATCGACAAAGACAAACTGCCGTGATGGATGGTAGGAGTGCTGGATCTGTCGGCCGGCTACTGCGTAACCGTAGTACCGAGCGCGAACGACAGCAGAGGCTATGTAACCGGACCTCACCTCATCCAGAGTCTCTGAACGCGCCTTCCCGCGGTACGCATCGCGCAGTTCGCGGCGACTTCGTTCACTCGCAGTCCAAAGATGAAGACGTCGTACATCCTTCTCCGTGAGGTTCAAAAACCGAGCAATCTGGCGCGAAAAACGGAGATCGAATAGACCACCATGCCGTGCGATATTCATCGGCCAGAGGTGCTCTATTGCATAGCGCTCCCACGCGGCGAACTGTGGATGGGATCGAGTCTCTTCGACTACTTCTTGAAGCTTGGCCGTAGTGGCCCATTGGCGCGCTCTCGTCATGGCTTCCTTGTCATCCTGCTCAAGGTAACCTCTTGCGACACCGGTCAACCCTGAACGGAGCATGGGATAGATCGACTCGTCAGATTCTCGCCCAGTTGGGGGAGCCGTGATCAATACCTCGTCACTGAACAGGAGCAGACTGGTAACTGCCCTCGCAGTTCCCCATGCCCAGGGATCTGCAGCTTCGGTACGGTTCCTCGAGGTGAAGACACGCACCAATTCAAGAGCGGATCCGCTGTCGATCAGGAATCCTGAACGTGTGGGCTGATCGCCTTCTCTTCCAGCCACGGTCACCCGCCCAAGTGGAACTATGACTCCGATAGGGTCCCGCCACACGATACCCGACCAGCTCAGGTTCCTTCGGGGAAGTTGTGCGGATGGGGAATGCACCGCTCGCCAAGCAAGGCATCGCATTCACCGACTCGACATCATCGGCGATCGCTGCTGGTCGACTTAGGGCACCTGGAGGCGGTGGTGCACCGCCGCCGACGCCAGCGGCACCGCTCGCGTCCTCGTCACCGGCTCGCGGCCGTGACCCGCGCGCATCTCCGTGCTACGACTTCTTTCATGACCACACGCTTTGGCGCGCAGGTCCCCACGCCCGCCCTCGTCGTGGACCTCGAGCGCTGCGAGCGCAACATCGAGGCGATGGCGCAGCGCGCCGCGACCGCCGGCGTCGACCTGCGTCCCCACGTGAAAACCCACAAGTGCCCAGCCCTCGCGACCCGGCAGCTGGCCGCGGGCGCAGTCGGTGTCACGACGGCGACGCTGGGCGAGGCGGAGATCTTCGCAGACCACGGCGCCCAGGACGTGTTCGTCGCCTACCCGCTGTGGGCCGGCGACGACCTCGGCCACCGGGTGGCGGCCCTCTCCGAGCAGGTCCGTCTCGCGGTCGGAGCAGACTCCGTGGAGGCCGTAGAGCTCCTCGCCCGCGCCACGGGGGGCACCGTTGGGCTCCGAGTGCTCGTGGAGATCGACAGCGGGCTCGGACGGAGCGGCGTCTCGCCGAAGAACGCGGTGCCCGTCGCCTTGGCCGTGGACCGGGCCGGCTTGGAGCTCGGGGGCGTGTTCACTTTCCCGGGCCACAGCTACGCCCCGGGCATGGCTCGCGCCGCACGCGACGACGAGGACCGCGCGCTGGCGGAGGCGGCGTCCGCGCTCGGCGCCGTCGGACTCCCCTGCCCGGTGAGGAGCGGCGGCAGCACGCCCACCGCCTCGCTCACGCCGGGAGCTGCCGTGAGCGAGCTCCGCCCCGGTGTCTACATCTTCAACGACGCGCAGCAGGTCGCGCTCGGCACCTGCGGGGTCGACGACGTCGCGCTCGCCGCGCTGGCGACGGTGGTGAGCACGCCGGCCCCCGGCCGGGCGGTGCTCGACGCAGGTGCCAAGGTGCTCGGTCCCGACCGCCCGGCCTGGACGCCGGGGCACGGACTGCTGCCCGATCGCCCCGCGGCACGGGTGACGGGCCTATGGGAGCATCACGCGGTGGTCGACCAGTCGGCCACACTCGCAGCCGGGCTCCCCCGGCTGCGCCTCGGGGACCATGTCGCCCTCGTGCCGAACCACGTCTGCACGGCGGTCAACCTCGCGCGCCAGCTGCACGTCGTCGCAGGTGGGGAGGTGGTGGAGCGATGGGAGGTCGCCGCAGCCGGGATCAACCGATGAAAGCCCAGCTCAGGACTTCGCGCTTGGCTAGCCGAGGGCCTGGTCGGCTGGCAGGATTGACCGTCGCGGCGAAGGAGAGGACGGCACCTCGTGAGTGAGAGCAGCAGGATGGGCGCAGACCCCCCACAGTCGTTCGCTCACTGCCACGTCCACACCGAGTTCTCGATCCTCGACGGCGCGAGCCGGATCGACGACATCGTCTCGGCCGCAGTCGCCGACGGTCAGCCCGCCCTCAGCATCACCGACCACGGCAACATGTACGGGATCCTCCCGTTCTACGCCGCCTGCACGAGGGCGGGGATCACGCCGCTCCTCGGCACCGAGGCGTACATGGCCTACGAACGTCGCGACGAGCGGATCAACGTCCGCGGCACGACGGTCGACGACACCGGCGGCGAAGTGGAGGGGGGAAGGAAGGCCTGGTACCACCTCACCCTGCTCGCCGAGTCCAACACGGGCTACGCAAACTTGATCAAGCTGTCGAGCCGTGCCTTCCTCGAGGGCTATTACCGCAAGCCCAAGGTCGACTGGGAGCTTCTCGGCGACCACGCCGAGGGGTTGATCGCGACCACCGGCTGCCTCGGGGGCCACGTCGCGCAGAGCCTCCTCGCCGGCAACTTCGAAGATGCGCTCGACAAGGCAGGCCGGCTCCAGGAGATCTTCGGGAGGGACAACCTCTTCGTCGAGCTCCAGGACCACGGCATCGAAGAGCAGCACCGGATCACTCCGCAGCTCGTCGAGATCGCACGACGGCTGGGCGCTCCGCTGCTCGCGACCAACGACAGCCACTACACGAAGCCCGAGGACGCGCAGGCCCACGACGCGCTCCTCTGCGTGCAGACCAAGGCGACGATCGACCAGCCCGGACGGTTCCAATTCAAGGGGTCGGGCCACTACCTGAAGAGCGCGGCGGAGATGCGCCGCCTCTTTGCCGAGCTCCCCGAGGCCTGCGACAACACGCTCCTCGTCGCACGCAGGGCCGACGTGACGATCGAGCTGGGTACGCCGAAGCTCCCGGACTTCCCGCTGCCTCCCGACTTCTCCTCCGCCGGCGAGTACCTTCGGCACCTCACTTTCGAAGGGGCCAGGGCGCGCTGGGGAGAGCGCCTGCCCGACGTCGTCGTCGAGCGGCTCGGTTACGAGCTGAAGGTCATCGACGACATGGGCTTCTCGGCCTACTTCCTCATCGTGTGGGACCTGATCCGCCATGCCAAGGAGCACGGGATCAGGGTCGGTCCCGGCCGGGGCTCCGCCGCGGGCTGCGCGGTCGCCTACTGCCTGCGCATCACCGAGCTCGACCCGATCCGCTACGACCTCCTCTTCGAGCGGTTCCTCAACCCGTCGCGCCTCTCGATGCCAGACATCGACATGGACTTCGACTCGCGCTTTCGCGACGAGATGATCCGCTACGCAGCCGAGCGCTACGGCCGGGACCACGTCGCGCAGATCATCACCTTCGGCACGATCAAGGCGCGCGCGTCGGTGCGGGACGCGGCACGGGTCCTCGGCTACCCCTATGCGGTGGGCGACCGGATCGCCAAGGCCATGCCGCCGCTCGTGATGGGCCGCGACACCCCCCTGTGGGCTTGCGTCGCGGCGGAGCCGCCGCCCGGGTACGAGGACGGCTGGAAGGTGGCCGCAGAGCTCCGGCAGATGGTCGCCGACGACCCAGACGTCGCGCGAGTGGCCAACGTGGCCAAGGAGCTCGAGGGCCTCCGCCGCCAGGACGGCATCCACGCAGCCGCCGTGGTGATCACGAAGGATCCTCTGACCGAGTACCTGCCCGTGCAGCGCAAGCCCGACCCGGGCGGGACACCCGAAGACGCCCCGGTGGTCACCCAGTACGAGATGCACGGCGTAGAGGACCTCGGCCTCTTGAAGATGGACTTCCTCGGGCTCCGCAACCTCGACGTCATCTCCGACACGGTCGACCTGATCAAGAAGACCCGGGGGATCCGCCTCGACGTGGACCACCTGCCGCTCGACGACGAGCCCACCTACGAGCTGCTCCGGCGAGGCGATTCGGTGGGGGTCTTCCAGCTCGAGGGTGGCGCGATGCGGACGCTCATGCGCTCCCTCGCGCCCACCCGCTTCGAGGACGTGGCCGCGCTGATCGCCCTCTACCGCCCAGGCCCGATGGCGGCGAACATGCACTTCGAGTACGCCGACCGCAAGAACGGCCGCAAGAAGGTGGAGTACCTCCACCCGGACGCAGAGCCCATCCTCTCGGACACCTTCGGGCTCATGATCTACCAGGAGAAGCTGATGCGGGTCGCCCAGCAGTTCGCGGGCTACTCGCTGGCCGAAGCGGACAACCTGCGCAAGGCCTGTCTCCCGCGCGGGACGCGCCTTTTGACCGAAGGGCACGGCTACGTGCCGATCGAGCGGGTGATGCTCCTGGCGGACCGGCGGGTCCAGACGATCGACGCCCTCTCGGCGACCAGCCACTTCGCCCAGGTCGACGACGTGTGGTCCGTGGGAGTGAAGCCGGTCTTCCGACTGACCACGTCGACCGGCTATCGCGTGGAGGCCACCGCCGACCACCAGTTCCTCGTCGAGGACCGCTGGACGAAGCTCGAGGACATCAGGCCTGGAGACCTGGTGGCCGTCGCCTCACGCGCCATCACCGACGGCGGGAGCGCGGTGAGCGACGCCGAGATCGACCTTGCCGCGCTCCTCATCTCCGAGAGCTGCACGCCCGACGCCGAGCCGGCCGCTGCGTGCGCGCCGCAGCTCACCACCGCGGATCCCCAGTTGTCCCGCACCTTCCAGGAAGCGTTGGAGGGGCTCTTCGACGATGGGCACGACGGGCTCCAGCGGCACGATGGCGCGACCCGGCTGTGCGTGAGCCCTCGGGAACTCGACGACCTGCAGGCGCGGCTCGGGATCCGCGACCCCTCGGGGGCGAGGACCCTTTCCTTTCGCCTCCTCAATGCGCCGAGGCGTGGCGTCGAGCGCTTCCTCGGCCTCTACTTCTGCGCGGATGGCTGGGCCGACTGCAGCGGCGTTCACTTCGGCTCGACGAGCAGGGAGGTGCTGCTCGGGGTGAAGAGGATGCTCTTGCGCTTCGGCATCGTCTCCACCCTCCGCCCTCACACCCCAGACGGTGCCCACTACCTGCTTTCACTCGCAGACGAGACCCAGGCGAAGGCGTTCGCACGGCTCGTCGGACCGCATCTCACCGACGCCAAGATCGCCGAGGTCGGCCACTGGCTCGCCGAGTGGCACGACGGCGAACACGCAGCCGACCTCGGCATCCCCGCGTCGCTCCTCGACGCAGAGCTCGTCCGCCGGACTGCCGCGACCGGACCATCAAGAGCCCGGTGCGGCGCCGACGCTGCCGCCGACAGCCCCCGGCTCCTCCACCGGCGCATGCTCGACGGTCTGCTCTCCTCCGAGCGGGTCGAGGAGCTCCGATCCGGTGATCTCCTCTGGGACACCGTCGTCGAGATCGAGCCCGCTGGCGAGAAGGAGTGCTTCGACTTCCAGATGGCCGACGCCTGTCGGCCGTACGCGCTGGCCGAGGACGTCCTCGTGCACAACTGCGGCAAGAAGGTCCGCGAGATCATGCGCGAGGAGCACGACCGCTTCGTCGACAGCGTCGAGCGCAACGGGTACACGCGCGAGCTCGGTGAGAAGTGGTTCGCCATCATCGAGCCGTTCGCCGACTACGCCTTCGCCAAGTCGCACGCCTTCGGCTACGGCCTGATCGCCTACCAGACGGCGTACCTCAAGGCCAACTACCCGACCGAGTACTTCGCCGCCCTCCTCACGAGCGTGCGGGAGAACCTCGACCGCGCCGGCGTCTACCTCGCCGAGTGCCGGGCATTGGGCATCACCGTCTCCGTCCCCGACGTGAACCGCTCCGCCGCGGACTTCACTCCGGTCCCCGGGGATGGACACGCGAAGGGGACCATTCTCTTCGGTCTCGCTGCCGTCCGGAACGTCGGCAGTTCGGTCGCCGAGGCGATCGTCACCGAGCGCGATTCGCATGGGCAGTTCGAGAATTTCGTCGATTTCTGCGAGCGCGTACCGATCGCGTGCCTCAACAAGCAGCCGATGGACGCCCTGATCCGGGCGGGCGCCTTCGATTCGCTCGGCTTCACCCGAAAGGGTCTCCTCCACGTCCACGAGCTGATCACCGGCCAGATCATCGCGAGGCGCCGCGAGCGCGAGCAGGGCGTCCTGTCGCTCTTCGGTGACGCGAACGGCCGCGCGCCGGCCTTCGAACAGCCGGTGGCGGTCCCAGAGGTGGAATTCGACAAGAGGGAGCGGCTGGCCCACGAAAAGGAGATGCTCGGACTCTACGTTTCCGACCACCCGCTCCTCGGCCTCGAGGCTGCGCTGCGCCGCCGTGCCGACGCGTCGATCGGCGAAGTGACAGAGCTCCCCGAGGGTGCCATGCGGGTCTTCGCCGGGGTGATCACTGGGCTGCAGGTCAAGTGGACCAGACGTGGTGAGCAGATGGCGCTCTTCACGCTCGAGGACCTCTCGTCCTCTATCGAGGTGACCGTCTTTCCGAAGACCATGGCTCAGTACGCGGCTGTCATCGCCGACGACTCGGTGGTGACCGTCAAAGCGAGAGTCGACAAGCGTGACGACATTGCGAAGCTGATCGCCTGGGACATCACCCCGTTCACCGGCGGGTCGGCCTCGGGGTCGGCCCCATTGCGCATCCGGCTCCCCATGGGCTCCCTCAGCACGTCGGTGCTCGACGCCCTGAAGGAGGTGCTCGCAGCGCACCACGGGGACGTGCCAGTGCATCTCTACCTCGGGGGCCCGGGGGCGAAGGGCTTTCGGCTCCCCGACGAGTACGACGTCGACACCTCAAACGGCGTGATCGCCGCGTTGCGGGTGTCAGTGCCCGGCATCGAGATCCTCGCAGAAGCGCCCACGCTGCCCGGCGAGAGCGTCCCGGGCACTGCTCCCCCGGCACCGGTCCGGATCGGCTGACCGCGTCTCGTCGTCTCTCCCACCGTGGGCGGTTGCGTCACAACTGTCCCACGAGACCGGTTTCGACTGAAATACCTTGACCTTTGGGCTTGTCCCTGTATCGTGTCCTCAGCCACCGTGAGCTGATTCTTTGAACAACGAAAGGACGGAGCCCATGAACCGTCGTGAGCTCATTCGGGCGGTCGCCGCGTACACGGCGGACGACGTGAAGCACGTCGAGTCCGTGATCTCGGGCGCGACCGACGTCATCACGGCCGTCGTCGCCAAGGGAGAGGCGGTGACGATCCAGGGCTTCGCCAAGTTCGCGAAGGTCGAACGCGCCGCCCGTATGGGCCGCAACCCACGCACCGGCGAGGCGATCCGCATCAAAGCGTCCAAGCGGGTCCGCGTCACCCCGATGAAGGCTTTCAAGGACACGGTGATGGCTCCCAGCCATGCGCCCCGCTTGGCGAGCGGCGTGTACCCGACGTCGCCAGACCTGCTCGCAAAGCAGGCGGCTGAACGCCGTGCCGAGGCGTCCGCAGCCAAAGTAGCTCCGGCGAGGAGCGCCGGCGCGAAGCGGACCGCCACCACGCGCACGACGGCGAAGAAGGCCGCCGCGAGGTCCACGCGTGCCACCGCGACGCGTGCCACTGCGACGCGTGCGACTGCGCGCACGGCGGCGAAGAAGGCCGGCACGAGGTCCACTCGGGCCACTGCGACGCGTGCCAGTGCGACGCGTGCCACCACCAAGCGCACCGTGAGCGCCAAGCGGGCTCCCGCGAAGAGGGCCACTGCGAAGCGGTCCGCCCGGCGCTGAGCCGCTCGGTGCCGAGGCACGGCAGACCCGATCGGGAGCTGAGCGGCAGGTCGGTCAGCCCGGCGGAGTCTCCCGTTGGTCCATCGGTCCCTCGGGGACGGCTCGCTCGTCACGGCGGCTGGTGAGCTGCGCCAGCCCATCTGCCAACGAGAGCAGCCTGCGACCGAGCATCCGGCCTGTCGGCCGCGGCACGTGCACGATCGCCGGGAGCCTCTCGATCCACTGCACCCGTACCTCGCCAACTTCGCGCTGCTGGGCTCTGGCGTTCGCCGCCGCGTAGAGGGAGCTGCCCGCACCGCCGAACATGAGGTCGACGTCTCCCGCCAGCGTCCGGACCGCGATCGTGCCCGAAGGATCCACCGCGCGGCGAGGCCCGGCGGAGCCTTCGCCGTCGCGTGCGGGCTGGCGTTCCTCTCTCCGGAGCGCCGCGCCGAGACGGTCGAGGCTGCGACCGAGCGCGTCGAGATTCGTAGGGTGCCGCGAGACCACGAGGTGCACGGGCTCCCCGGCAGCCGGCTCACCGACCACCACGAACTGGACGCCTGCATCCGAGAGCGCGCGGACAACCGCCGCGAGGTCAGGGACACGGGCCGGCGGCGTCACGCCTCAGACGACCCGAACGCCGCGCCGACATGAATACCGCAGCCCGATCATTCCTTCTTCCTGCCCTGTTGCCGGAGGCGTGCCGACACGAAGAGGGTACACGCGGAGTGCAGCGTAGAAGCGGCAGACGGGCCCCCGCAGTCAGCGGCGCAACCCTCGACGCGACGAGGGCGCTCGGAACAGCAGTCCCAGTGCGCGCCACACAAGCCCGAGCACCTTCTTCGAGGCGAAGCAGACGAGGACCACGCCGCCACCGATCTCGCGAGCGAGCCGCAGAGGGGCGGGCGGGCCTTTCTCGACGAGCGGGTGCAGGGCGAGGAGGCCGACCAACGCTTCGCGCTCGATGAGCTCGACTCCATGCGCAGTCGCGAGCTCAACGGCTGCAGGGGTGCACGTGGAGTTGGTCACGACGAGCGCCCTGTCCGCGTCGTAGTAGCGGGTCGCGCCGATCACCTGCTGCACCGCCTCGATCCCGACCGCGCCCGCGTAGCGCTTCGCCTGCACCGCCAGCCGTTCGCCTCCGCCTTCGAGGAGGAGGTCCGCTCCGAAGTCTCCCCGCTGCCCGGTCGCAGTCACCGAATAGCCGAGGTCCGCGAAGAGTGCGGCGAGCCGCGCCTCGAACTCCGGTCCCGACATCGCATCGACGCTCCCCATGCCCGCGCGCCGGATCCGTTCATGCCTGATCTCTGCAGGGGCACCGAGACAGGCAAGGGCAGCAGCGGCGTCGAGGACGAGCGCCGAGTCGCCGAGCCAGCCCCACGAACCGCCGCCCAGGGGCGGCGCGTCGGCGTGCACTGCGACAGCGCTCGCTGCACCAGCAAGCGCGGCGAGCCCCAGCAGCGGTGCGAGCACCGAGAGCACACCCGCGTACCACGTCGCCGCAGGCCCTGGCGATCCCATTCGACAGAGCGTAGGGAGCGCCTGTGACCGGATCCGGGACCCTCGGTCCGGGTCAGCGCACCGCCGGGTCCGAGCTCCCGGTCAGAGCTCGCCCGGTCAGATGTCTGCGCCCGCCGCGTCGGGCTGCGCCGCCTCGTCGTAGCGCGGCAGCGTGGCGAAGACCTCCGGAGGATCGCTCCAGAGCGGACGCCCTCCCCCTGGCGCGTCCGGTGAGCCGGCCCTCGCTGCCTGGATCGCGTGCCACACGCGCTCGGGCGTGCATGGCATCGCGACGTGGCGGACCCCCAGGTGACAGAGCGCGTCGACCACTGCGTTGTGCACCGCTGGCGTCGAGCCGATCGTGCCGGACTCGCCGATCCCTTTGGCGCCAAGCGGGTTGAGGAAGGTCGGCGTCTCGGTGTTGGCCACCTCGAAGGAGGGGAGCTCGGCCGCGCTCGGCATCTCGTAGTCGGCCAGGCTGGCGGTGAGGGGCGTGCCTAGCTCGTCGAACCGCTTCTCCTCGAAGAGCGCCTGGGCGAGACCCTGTGCGATGCCGCCGTGCTGCTGTCCGGCCACGAGGAGCGGGTTGACGATCCTGCCGCAGTCGTCCACCGCGACATGCCGTAGGGGACGGATCTTGCCGGTCTCGGTGTCGACTTCGACCACCGAGACGTGCGCACCGAAGGGGAACGTGGACTCGGACTCGTCGAAGTCGACGGCCGCCGCGAGTGGACCGAGCCCCTTCGGCCGCGAGAGACCGGGCCCATCCGCGGAGACCGCAGGCCCCTTCTCTCGAACGGTCGCCGTCTGGTCGTCCAGCGTTTTGGAGCCGGCCGCTCCGGCTGTGCTCGCAGCGAGACGCGCGAGCTCGCCCCACGAGAGCGCCTTCGAGGGCACGCCCGCGACGCCCATGCCGACGCCGTCGAAGACGACGACGTCGGCGGGCGAGGCCTCCAGCTGGCGGGCGGCGAGGGTCCGGGCCTGGGCGAGCACCTCCTCGGCGGCGCGAAGGACCGCGCTGCCGCCGATCTGGAGCGACCGGGACCCTCCGGTCCCGCCACCCCGGGGAATGAGAGCGGTGTCGGATTGCACGAAGCGGACCTTCTCGAGCGAGATGCCGAGCGTGTCGGAGACGATCGCCGAGAGCGCGGTCGCGTGGCCCTGGCCGTGCGAGGAGGTGCCGACTCGGATCGTCGCGGTACCGTCCTCGTGCACCTCCAAGACGCCCAGCTCCGATCCGCCCCCGGTCACCTCGACGTAGAGACCGACGCCGATGCCGAGCTGCACGGTCGCACCCCGGTCCCGTCGGGCGGCCTGCTCCTCGCGCAGGGAGCCGTAGCCCGCGAGCTCGAGCGCCTTGGAGAGTGCCGCCTCGTAGTCTCCGGTGTCGTAGGTGGTCCCGACCGCCGTCGTGACCGGTTCGAAGAACGCAGGACGAAGGTTGCGCCGGCGCAGCTCGACCGGGTCGACCTGCAGCTCCGCCGCCGCGATGTCCATCATCCGCTCGAGCAGCTCCGCCGCCTCGGGTCGGCCCGCGCCGCGGAAGGCGCCCATGGGCGTCGTGTTCGTGATCGCGACCGCTGCTTCGTAACGGACGACGGGGATCCGGTACACGCCCGCCGCCATCATCCGCGTCGGACCGAGCCCGAGCGCCCCGCCGAACCCTGCGTACGCCCCGGCATCCCCGAGCACGCGGCAGTGCATCCCCGTGATCCGCTGGTCGGCGTCGAAGCCGAGCTGGACCCACTGGATCTGCCCACGGCCGTCGGGCATGCCCATGAAGGCCTCGGAGCGCGTCTGCACCCACCGCACGGGCCGTCCCAGCCGGCGAGCCGCAGCGATCACGGTCGCGTGCTCCGCGCCGACACCGACCTTGCTGCCGAACGCGCCGCCGACATCGGGCGCCACCACGCGAAGTGCGTCCGGGTCGATCCCGAAGACAGCCGCGGCGCTCTTCCAGAACCCGTGGGGCATCTGAGTCGACACGTAGATGGTCAGCTCGTGGCCGTCGCCGTCGTCGCCCGGGATCGCCGCGATCGCGTCCGCCTCCATCGGCACCACTGCGACGCGCTGGTTCTCCAGCTGCGCACGGACCACCGTGACGGCACCAGCGAAAGGGTCCGGATCCGACGGCGCCGAGTATCCGGCCACCACGTTGGTCCCGAGGGCCTCGAACTGCAAAGGGGCGCCGGGCGCTGCCGCTCGTACCGGGTCGACCACGGCTTCGAGCGGCTCGTAGTCGACGACGACGAGCTCCGCAGCGTCCGACGCGGCCGCGTCGCTCTCGGCCACCACCACGGCGACCGGGTCACCCACGAATCGCACCTTGTCCGTGGCGAGCGGCGGCCGCGCGCAGCCCTGATTGAGCACGAAGAACCCCTCGAGTGCCGGCAAGCCGAGGTCGGCAGCCACGTAGACCGCGACAACTCCGGGAGCTGACGCCGCATCGGCCGTGTCGACCGACCTGACGCGGGCGTGCGCGTACGGCGAGCGGACGAAGGCGGCACTGAGGCACCCTGTGATCTTCAAGTTTCCGACGTAGGTGGCCCGTCCGGTGAGCAGGGCCGGGTCCTCCACGCGACGGACACGATTGCCGAGCAGCGATCCGGGCATGGGGGGAGCCTACAAGCGGTCTGCCCGAGCCCCCCCGGGCTCCCGCGTGACCGGTGGCACGATCAGGTTCGGCCGCACGGTGGGCGCCACGGCACGGTGCGCGCCACGGCACGGTGCGCGCCACGGCACGATCGGAACCGGTGCCACGATGGGACCGGGTGGCACGATGGGACCGGGTGGCACGATTGGACCGGGTGGCACGATGGGACCGGGTGGCACGATTGGACCGGGTGGCACGATTTTGCCGTCCCACGGGAGCGACCGAGGCAGACCAGGGAGGACCATGCAGCTCGCCGGCAAGGTCGTGGCGGTGACCGGAGGCGCCAGCGGCATCGGGAAGGCGCTGTGCGAGCGATTCGCCGCGGAAGGCGTCGGCGCGGTGGCGGTCGCCGATCTCGACGAGCGCGGCGCGGTGGCGGTCGCCGCCGCGATCGAAGCCGCCGGTGGGCGCGCCGTCGCGATGCGCTGCGACGTCGCCGTGGAGCGCGACGTCCTGGCGCTCGTCGAGCGCGCCGAGGCGACGCTCGGACCGATCGATCTCTTCTGTGCGAACGCGGGGATCGCGATCCCCGGCGGCGTCGACGTGGCGGACCACGACTGGCAGCGCATCTGACAGGTCAACGTCATGGCGCACGTGTACGCCGCCCGCGTGCTCATCCCTCGCATGAAGGCGCGCGGCGGGGGCTACCTGCTCACGACGGCCTCGGCGGCTGGGCTCCTCACCAACCTCGGGTCCGCCCCCTACACCGTGACCAAGCATGCGGCGGTGGCACTCGCCGAATGGCTCGCCGTCACGCACGCGCCTGACGGG
>JAJYYT010000300.1 GCA_021800645.1 Actinomycetes bacterium | reverse complement strand
CCTGCGGATCGCCACGAGCCTGGTGGACTACATCTTCCGGCGCCTGGCGCTCGACTACCTCACCTACGAGGAGCGTCTCGACCTCGGCGTGCTGTCCGTCTCCGAGCGCATCCAGCCGACCCTTCCAGGAGTCGAGGAGAGCGCCACTCCGTCCACGGGCCTCGTCGACGACGGGCCGGCGACGGCCGAGCCCCCGACGGCAGTTGCACGGGCCGCGCGCCCGCCGGCGGGCGACGCAGCCGCGTTGGCCAGGGCGGAGCAGCGCGACGCCCCGTTCTGCTACAGCTGCGGCAACGTGATGCAGCGCTCGGGGTCCTGCTACGTGTGCTCGAGCTGCGGCTCGACGAGCGGGTGCTCGTGATGTGAAGTCGCGTCGACACGACAGTGGAGGAGCATCAACGAGTAGCGCACGTCCTCCGAGAGGCTGAGGAGACCGCCGTCGTTGGGTGGTCGCACGACGATGCCGGTGTTGACCAGCTCGTCAAGGGTGACCTTCCCGGGGTTGGTGGGCCCGACCTTCTTGGCCGTCGTCTTCATGGCGAAGGCCCGGTAGGCGAGCGCTATCCGTACCAGCTTCTCCCGGTGCCCGCCCTCCGCCTGGCAGCGCGGGTCATGGGGTTCGTCGAGCGAGCGGTACGGCAGGCGTCGGCCGAGCTGGCCGACGAGCGCGGGTCGTTCCCCCTCTACGGCCGGAGCCGCTATCCGGCCCGCGGCGTCGGGCCGGTGCGCAGCGCCCTGCTCGCCTCGGTCGCTCCGACCGGCACCATCTCATCGCCGGGACCACGTCGGGCATCGAGCCGATGTTTGCCCTCTCCTGCCTGCGCCACGTGCTCGGACGCGACCTGGCAGAGACGAACCCGCTCTTCGAGCGCACGGCCCGCCAAGGGGGCTTCTACTCCGAGGAGCTCATGGCCGAGATCGACCGCACCGGCACGGGCGGCCAGCTGACCGAGGTCCCCTCTCAGGTGCGAACCGCCTTCGTGACCACACCGGAGTTCTCCCCCGAGTGGCACCTCGAGATGCACGCAGCGGTCCAGCGCCACGTCGACGCGGCAGTGGCCAAGACCTTCAACCTGCGCGTGAACCGTCGCGGTAGACGGTGATGCCCTCGGGTACAACCGCCCGCGGGCGACGAGCACCAGCCCAGCGGTCAGGGCTCGGGCCCAGGCCAGGACGCTCGCCGGTACGGCCCGACCTTCAGCCTGACGATCGAGGTCACCGAGCACGGCGAGCGCATCGGTGCTGGCCGTGGACGATGGCCGGGCGCAGATGGGACGATCGGCCCTACCGCCTGGCGTAGCGCATCGTGACGATGGCGTCATGCCCTTGGTGTTCGTGAACCCCGACCGGTGCATCGGGTGCCGTCAGTGCGAGATCGCCTGCGCCGTCGAGCACTCCGTCAGCAAGGACATGGCGGCCGCGTTCCTCGAGCAACCGGTGCCACGCGCCCGTGTCCACGTCGAGCCCGGACCGGTGCTGGACACCGCCTACCCCAGCCGCTGCCGCCACTGCGACCCGGCACCCTGCCTGCAGGTGTGCCCGACCGGAGCCATCAGCCGTGACGACGAGCTCGGCGTGGTGCTCGTCGACGAAGCCCGGTGCATCGGCTGCGCCATGTGCGCCGTCGTCTGCCCCTTCAGCGTCCTGACCTTCCACCCGGTCGCCGGCGGCCCAGGGCCCGACGTGCCGGTGGCGGTCAAGTGCGACGGCTGCGTCGATCGGCTCCGGCGAGGCGAGGTCCCGGCCTGCGCCGAGGTCTGCAAGGTCGACGCCCTCGTGTTCGGCGAGCTGAACGACGTGGTCGCGGCCGGAAGGCTCCGCCAGGCGGGAGCCGTGCTCGCCGCCGCCGCCATGACCAAGACACCGGTTCCCGTGAGGGACCCGCTCGTCGCGTGGCGAAGCTGGGGAGCGGAGCTCGTCACCGTCGAGCACGCGGCGCAAGGGCGCGTCCCTTGAGCCGGAGCGGGAGGTGCGGCCGGTTCACGTCTGGTCGGTGGGCCACCGGCGAGGGAGGAAGGACACGATGACCACGGGCAACGGCAGCCGGTCGCGCCGGCTCAGCATCAACGAGGATGCCCAGCGGATGATCGAGCGGGCCGCCGAGGTCGGCGTCGAGACGGTGTGGGACCGGCTCGCCGCCCAGGAGCCGCAGTGCGGCTACTGCCAGCTTGGCGTGAGCTGCCGCAACTGCGCCATGGGTCCCTGCCGTATCGACCCCTTCGGCGAAGGGCCGACCAAGGGCGTATGCGGTGCCGATGCCGACGTGATCGTCGCCCGCAACCTCGGGCGCTCCATCGCTGCGGGCGCCTCGGCGCACTCCGACCACGGCCGGGACATCCTCGAGGTGTTCGCGCAGGTGGCGCGGGGCGAGGTCACGGGCTACCGCATCGCCGACGAGACGAAGCTCCGCCACGTCGCCGCCTCGCTGGGCGTCGGCGTCGAGGGACGCGAGACCGAGGCGGTGGCGGCCGACGTAGCCGATGCCCTGTTCGACGATTTCGGCAGCCGCTCGGCTCGGGTGGGCTTTGCCGCCCGAGCCCCCGAGGCCCGCCGAACGCGCTGGGACGCCCTGGGCATCACGCCACGAGGCGTCGATCGCGAGAACGTGGAGATGCTGCACCGCACCCACATGGGCGTCGACAACGATCACGTCAACATCCTCCTGCACGCGCTGCGCACCAGCCTGTCGGACGGATGGGGCGGGTCGATGATCGCCACCGAGCTCTCCGACGTGCTCTTCGGGACCCCCGCGCCGTCGGTCTCGGAGGTCAACCTCGGGGTGCTCCGGCCCGACCAGGTGAACATCGCCCTGCACGGGCACAACCCGGTGCTCTCCGACGTCATCGTCCAGGCGGCCGAGGACCCCGACCTGGTCGCCCTCGCCCGCTCGTACGGCGCCAGCGGCATCAACCTCGTCGGGCTCTGCTGCACCGGCAACGAGCTGCTCATGCGCCGGGGCATCCCGATGGCCGGCAACCACCTCATGCAGGAGCTGGCGATCGTGACCGGCGCCCTCGAGGCGATGGTCGTCGACTACCAGTGCATCATGCCCTCGGTCACCGACGTGGCCGCCTGCTACCACACCAAGGTCATCTCGACCGCCGACAAGGCCAAGTTCCCGGGCGCCACGCACGTGTCCTTCGATCCCCGACGTGGCCTCGAGATCGGGCACGAGATCGTGCGGCTCGCCGTAGAGGCGTTTCCCAACCGCAACCCGGAGCGCGTGCGGATACCGGTCGAGCCGGTGCGTTGGATGGGCGGGTTCTCGGTCGAGGCGATCCTCGGGGCGCTCGGTGGCACTCCAGCGCCGCTGGTCGACGCGATCAAGAGCGGTGCCATCCGCGGAGCGGTTGGCATCGTCGGGTGCAACAACCCGAAGATCCCTCAGGACTACGCCCACGTAGAGCTCACCCGCCAGCTCATCGAGCACGACGTGCTCGTGGTGGTGACGGGGTGCGCGGCCGTGGCCAACGGCAAGGCGGGCCAGATGATGCCCGAGTCGGCGGCCGTGGCCGGCCCCGGGCTGCGGGGTGTGTGCGAGGCGCTCGGGATCCCCCCGGTCCTCCACATGGGCTCGTGCGTG
>JAJYYT010000299.1 GCA_021800645.1 Actinomycetes bacterium | reverse complement strand
TCGCCAGGCGGACGGCCGGAAGGTCGAGTGGATCGAGCACCCCGGAGGCGCCGTCGAGCTGGGCCACGGCGGCCGAGGGTTCTCCTTCGACAACGAGTCGCCTCGCCACACGGTCCAGCTCGTCCCGTTCGCGATCGCCGACCGGCCGGTGACCTGCGGCGAGTGGCTGGAGTTCGTCGACGACGGCGGCTACCGACGCCCAGAGCTCTGGCTGTCGGAGGGCTGGGCGACGGTCCAGGAGCGACGCTGGGAGGCGCCGCTCTACTGGGAGGTCGACGACGACGACGTGTCCGCCTCCAGCCTCTTCACGCTCGAGGGGCAGCGGCCCGTCGACCCGACGGAGCCGGTGGTCCACGTGAGCTACTTCGAAGCCGACGCCTTCGCTCGCTGGGCCGGGGCGCGCCTGCCGACGGAGTCCGAATGGGAGACGGCCGCTCAGGCGACCGGCGCCACAGGGCCCGAGGACGCACCATTCGACCTGCACCCTCGCGCGCCGGCCGGGGCAGGCTACTTCGGCGCGGTCTGGCAGTGGACCTCGAGCGCCTACAGCCCCTACCCGGGCTTCCGGCCTGCAGCCGGTGCCGTCGGGGAGTACAACGGCAAGTTCATGGTCAACCAGCAGGTGCTGCGCGGCAGCGCGTGCGTCACGCCGGCGGGTCACGCACGCGCCACCTACCGGAACTTCTTCCCGGCGTCGGCCCGCTGGGCGTTCAGCGGGCTCCGGCTGGCACGGGACCTGTGACGTGGCGCTCTCCGCGTCGTCGACGCTGACCTTCGACGTGCGCGTCGACGAGCGCGACTTGCGCGCCGCGCTCGAACGGGACGCGAGGGCGGGGCTCGGCGGCGTGCAAAAGTCGCTCCCTCCGACGTGGTTCTACGACGAAGCGGGGAGCAGGCTGTTCGAGGAGATCACCGCGCTCCCCGAGTACTACCCGACCAGGGCCGAGCGCGCGCTGCTCGAGCGCCACGCGGCGGCCATCGCCGGGTACGCCCGGTCCGACACGCTCGTCGAGCTAGGCGCGGGATCCTGCGAGAAGACCCGTCTGCTCCTGGACGCGCTCGCTGCCGGCGGCGGGCTGCGAAGGTACGTCCCCTTCGACGTCAGCGCAACCTTCCTGAAGGCGTCCGCGCGCGAGCTCTCCGCCGAGTATCGCGGATTGCACGTCCATGCGGTCGTCGGAGACTTCCTCCGAGACCTCGACGCCCTTCCAAGCGGAGGACGCCGCCTCGTCGCCTTCCTCGGAGGGACCATCGGCAACCTGGTCCCCGCGCAACGCCGCCGCTTCTTCGCCGCCCTGCGCACCAACCTGGGCCCCTCCGACCACCTCCTGCTCGGCGCGGACCTCGTGAAGGAGGTCCCGAGGATCCTCGCCGCCTACGACGACGCCGCAGGCGTCACCGCCCGCTTCAACCGCAACGTCCTCGCCGTCGTGAACCGGGAGCTCGGGGCGGACTTCGTTCCGGAGCGCTTCGAGCACGTGGTCCGATGGAACGCACGGGGCCAGTGGATCGAGATGCGCCTTCGCTCCGAGCGCAACCAGCTCGTGCACGTCGACGCGCTCGGGCTCACCGTTCCCTTCGCTCGAGACGAGGAGCTGCTCACCGAGATCAGCGCGAAGTTCACGCCGGACGGGGTCCGCGCGGAGCTGGTCCGCGCCGGGTTCGTGGTGGACCGCCAGTGGGGCGCGGACGCCGGAGAGTTCCTGCTCACCCTGGCTCGCCCCGGGCCGCGGCGCTGAGCGCAGGTGTCGGAGCCCCCTTGCCTCTCGGCGCACCGGCGCCGGGGTCGCCGCCGGTGCCGCCCTGGTTCCACGAGCGCCACACGAGCCGGTGCAGCGGCACGTACCTGGGCACGTCTCGAAGGCCGGGCACGAAGGGCACCGCGAGCAGGAGGATGGTCGCGACCCCCGTCAGGTAGATGGCGATGAGGTCGACGTTCGTCGATGTGCGGAACCCCGGGACCTGGTACCACAAGGTGTAGAGCCACAGCCACGGCTGTCCGGGATAGCTTCCCGTCTCGTTCATGACGCCCCACTCTGTCCCGAGAAGGTGCAGCTTTCGGCCCACCGAGGCGAAGTAGCTGCCGTCCTCCAAGAACAGGAGCGGCTTCGTGTAGTTCGTGCCGTAGAACTGGTTGTGGGCCAGCAGCGCGGCGTCGAGCGCGCCCGAGCGCGCCATCGCGAGCTCGCCGTCGACGAGGACCGGCACCGGACCGTCGTTCGCCTTGGGGACCGACGGCACGCCTGTCGTGAAGGTGACGTGACCGACCACCTTCAGGTAGGCGGCGGCCCACGAGACCTGCTGCGCCTTCGAGGCGGCCGCGTAGCGGGCGAGGGCCCGTCGGAGCGCGGGCTCTGTGGGCGCGCGCGTCGAGAGCGGCGTGAGCACGAATGTCTTCGCGGTGTTGATCGGCTGGTCGACCCCGGTCATGAGCTGCCAGGAGACGATGATCTTCTGGACCATCCCTGAGCCCGCCGGCGTCGGCGTGTTGTCGTAGGGGGGGCCGTACGTCGCGGTCTCGCTCGAGTAGGCGAGCTCCGCTGCGCTCGTCGCCATGAAGTCGCCCGGTGTGGCGTGGGCCCAGCTCTGGATGGTCACAGGGGGGACGTCGGGCGACGAGATCACCGCCGCCAGGACGATCACGAGCACCAGCACCACCGCGCCGGCGATCCCGGCCTCCTTCAAGATGTCGTAGCGCCGGGTTGGGCCACGCCACTCTGCTGCGTCGGCGGCAGCGGCGGCCTTGCGCGCCGCCCGCCCCCGGACCCGATGGACCGGCAGCGGATGGCTCACGCCCCGCACGCGCACGAGGAGAATGTGCGCGCCCACGATGGCGACCAGCGCCAGGGGGACGAGCACGATGTGCCACATGAGCATCTGGCCGAAGTTCATGACGTCGAAGAACGGGCCGAGCCCGGTGGCGTTGACGGCGTCCTTCGCGTTGGTGGAGATCCACTGGGAGTCGAGGTTCTGCTGGGACAGGTAGCCCGTGAAGCACTCGACGATGGAGGCGATGAACGCGACGACGCCGGTCAACCACGTGAGCGCTCGCCGGCCCCGCCACGCCGCCATCCAGAACTTCCCCCACAGGTGGATGACCATGAAGGCCATGAACAGCTCGATGCTCCACAGGTGGAGGCTGTTGAAGAAGTGGCCCACCGGGTTGTAGTGCCACCAGTCGGGCCCCCCGAGCGCGAGGGCGAAGCCCGAGACGATCGCCACCCCCAACGCCGCCAGCGTGGCGACGCCGAACACGTAGATCCACGAGCGAACGTACGCAGGCTGCCGGTCCGGCAGGAGCTTGCCCGGCGGCAGCAGCCGAAGGCCGCGGTTGCGCAGGCGCGCCGTCCACATCTTCTCGTCGCCGGGCTGGGTCACATACCCGTTGCCGTCGTGCGAGGCCACGGCCGTGAGCGTGACCTCCTTGCCCGAGGCCCCCTTGTCGCCGTCGCGGGGTCCCTCGACCTCGTCCTTGCCGCGGTGGGGGAACGGCACGAGGAGCGCGACGCCGAAGATCACCACCATGACGAGGATCAGGACCAGGTTCGCCACCGACACCGTGAAGATGTTCCAGTGCACGTAG
>JAJYYT010000298.1 GCA_021800645.1 Actinomycetes bacterium | reverse complement strand
GTCGCGGGGTTCGACACGATCGAACGGGCGACGCGCCAGGTGGCCGGCCTGGACCAGGGTCGACTCGACTCACACTTCGTGTCGTCGTCCCTGGCGAACATGCCCGCGTGCGAGGTCACGATCGATCTCGGCATCCGCGGGCCGGTGACGGCGGGCGCGCTGGCCTGGCGGACAGAACTGCGTCGTGGTCCTTGCGTCCCCGAGCGACTAGACCGTCGCCATGGAGCTCCGCACGATGGGACGTTCGGGATTGCAGGTGTCGGTGCTCGGCCTCGGCACCAACAACTTCGGCGCGCGGATCGACGAGGACGCCTCGCGCGCGGTGGTCCGGGCATGCCTCGACGCCGGCGTGACCTTCTTCGACACCGCCAACTCGTATGGCGCCGGGAGATCGGAAGAGCACCTGGGTCGCGCGCTCGAGGGCCATCGCGACGAGGTGGTGATCGCGACCAAGTTCAGCTCGCGTGTCGGCGACGGCCCCTACGACGCGGGTGCCTCGCGTAAGCACCTCGTGGCTGCGTGCGAGGCCAGCCTGCGGAGGCTGGGCACCGACTTCGTCGACCTCTACTACCAGCACTGGCCTGACCCGAAGACCCCCGTCGATGAGACGCTCGAGACGCTCGACGTTCTCGTGCGCGCCGGCAAGGTCCGCTATGCGGCGAGCTCGAACTTCGCCGGGTGGCAGATCGTCGAGGCGGAGCACGTCGCCCGGGCGCGTGGAACGGCGCGGTTCGTCGCGAGCCAGTCGGAATGGAGCCTGCTGCGCCGCGGCGTCGAGGACGAGGTCGTCCCCGCCTGCGCGGCCTACGGCGTCGCGCTGGTGCCGTACTTCCCGCTCGCGTCAGGGCTCCTCACGGGCAAGTACACGCGCGGGAAGCCGCCGCCCGAGGGCACCCGGTTGGCGAGGTCGGCCGACTACGCGAAGCTCGCGACCGACGAGGCGTTCGACACGGTCGACCGGCTCTCCGCCGTCGCGCAGAAGACCGGGCGGACGCTCCTCGAGCTCGCGATCGGCTGGCTCGCGGCACAGCCCGTCGTGCCGAGCGTCGTCGTCGGCGCCACCAGCCCCGAGCAGGTCCGCGTGAACGCTGCGGCTGCCGAGGTCGTGCTCAGCGCCGAGGAGCTCGCGGCCGTCTCGGAGGCGACCGCGACCCCGGCAGCGCCCTGACGCTCCGCCGCCAGGCCCCTCCGCCGCCGGGCCCCTCCAGGCGGGGACCGCCCTTAGGGGAAGACCGTGCACGCTCCCGGTGGCAGCCCGCTCGCACAATGCCCGGAGGGTACGCCCATCGTCGCCGCGTGGCGGACCAACATGGAGTACGGGGGAGCCAGGTCGACGCCGTCAGGTTCGTTCAAGTATCCAGGGGCGGTGCCGACCACGCCGATGTGCCCGTACTGCCACACGATGCGGCCGGTGCGGGGGTCCACCACGATCACCCGGTCGTTGCGGTCGTCGTTGCACAAGATGTCGCCGTTCGTCGGGATCGGCTCGCACAGCGAGGGGTGGTTCAGCATGCCCGGCCCGCTGCTCGGCCCGTAGCGCCACAAGAGCCTTCCTGTCTTGTCGAACTCGACGATCTGGCCCGGGGTCGAGTAGTCCACGGTCAGGTACCTCCCGTCGGACACCTCGTTGGTGTCGGACGGGTAGGTCACGCCGGGAGGATGCGTCGACCAGAGGACCCTCCCTGACAAGGTCATCTCGTCCACCCAATCGCCGTTGATCTCGGTGACCAGGTAGTTGCCGTCGGTGAGGGGGAAGGCGCCGTTGGGGCTCCCGAACCGGAGAGGAGGCTGGTGGAAGCAGCTGGTGTCCTGCTCGCCGATGCGCTCCAAGGGAGTGTGGGCGCCGGGCGCGACGAGGAGCAGGCTGCAGTTCTTGATGTCGGCGACCAGCACGTCCCCGTCGGGGAGCTGCATCGCGTCGTCGGGGTTGCTGAGCTCGTTCGGGCCGGAGCCGGACACCCCGGGAGTGCCGTAGCGCCAGAGGATCCGGTGCTGGGGGATGCTGATCAGCGACACCACCTGGTCTGTCTCCTCGGTAGCGAGGATGTCGTGGCCTGTGGCGGTGAAGAAGGCGTCGTCGGGGGACAGGAAGGTCTGGCCCGGCGCCAGGTCGCCTGGCTGGGGGAACTGCCAGACGATCGTGCCGGCAGGGTTGACCACCACGAGCCGGTTGTTCCCCTCGTCGGCGATGAGCACGTCGCCGGGCAGCGCCGCTGGGTCGGAGCCAGGGGCCAGGTTCGGGCCGGGTGCCATGCCCTTGCCCGACGGGGAAGGGAACGGCACGCCCTGCGCGGCCTGCACGCTATGGGTCACCGGGTCCCGCCGGGCGGGCGTGACGCCTCGGGCAGGGCTGCTTGGACTGGTCACTCGGAGCGCGGCCGCCACCACGACGGCCAACGTCAGCGCGACCAGAAGGCTGCGCAGCAGCCGGGCCCGCCTCGGCGGTCGAGCCCTGTGCCGACCTCGACCGGCACCTCCAGGCCGATTCCTCGCCTCTGTCCTCGCCGCCGTCCCCGGCGCCCGGTAGCGCCTTGCCGCATCGGGGGCAGAACCTCTGTCGCCGAGCATCACGTCGACTGTACTGCACTACGTATGGCACGCAACGGGATGTGCCGCGAGTCTCCGCCGCTGCCTATGGGCTGGCTCGCCTGCCGGCGTGCGCCCCTCGGCGCGCTCAGGAGTCGAAGCCGAGGCCGAACCGGTCCAGCAGGCGAAGCCACGCGTTGCGCCGTCCGCCGTGCGTGTCGGCATGTGCGATCGACAGGCGCGTCGCCTGGACGACGAGCCAGGCGAGGGGCTCGGGCGGGAACGGGGTCGGCTTCGTGCGCACGAGGTCCAGATCGGTCAGCTCGGTGCGCCGCCCGGAGAGGAGGTCGAGCATCACCCGGGCGCCGAACCGGCTCGCACCGACCCCCAGCCCCGTGTACCCAGCGGCGTACGCGACGCGCCCGCCCGCAGCCGTGCCGAAGAACGCGCAGAACCTGCCGGACGTGTCGATCGCGCCGCCCCAGCGGTGCGTGAAGCGGATCCCGGCGAGCTGGGGGAACGTCTCGTAGAAGTGGCGGGCGAGCGTGCGGAACGTCGCAGGCCGCTGGTCGTACTCGGGCCTCACCTTTCGCCCGTAGTGGTAGATCGCGTCCCACCCTCCCCACAGGATCCGGTTGTCCTCGGTGAGGCGGTAGTAGTGGAACTGGTTGCCGGCGTCCGAGACGCCCTGGCGGTGGGACCAGCCGACCGAGGCCAGCTGGGCCGACGACAGCGGCTCGGTCGTCAGCACGTAGTCGTAGACGGGCACGATCCGCAGCCGGACCTGCGGCAGGAACGGCGCGAAGGCGTTGGTGGCCAGGGCCACCCGGCTGGCCAGGACCCTCCCGTCCGGCGTCCGGAGCTCGACGCCCTGGCGTCCGGCCTCCAGGCCGACGGCCGGGGTGCGCTCGGCGACGCGCACCCCCGCCTCGAGGCAGGCGGCGCGGATGCCCCACGCCAACCGGGCCGGGTTGACCATGGCGCAGCCGTCACGGTCCCAGATCCCGCCGAGGTAGGTGGGCGAGGCCACCTCGGCCTGGATCGCGGCTCGGTCGAGGAACCCCGG
>JAJYYT010000297.1 GCA_021800645.1 Actinomycetes bacterium | reverse complement strand
CGCCCTCAGGCTCAAAGCACTCGCCGATCCGGTTCGCATCAAGCTCCTGTCGCTGGTGCTCGCCGCAGGCTCCGTCGGGGTCCGCAACGTCGACCTCGCCCGCGAGCTGCAGCTGACCGACGCGACGGTCAGCCATCATCTCGGCCAGCTCAGCCGTGCCGGTCTGCTCCTCGCGACCCGCCAAGGTGCGAGCATCTACTACGCCGCGGACCGCCGCGCGCTGGGGGCGCTCGTGCGGGTCCTCGACCCGGAGTGCTGCTGAGGGAACATCGCGAGCAGCAGGGCAGGCCTCATCGTCGACCGGCTCGCCCGCAGCTCGGTGGGTGAGCCCAACGAGAGACGAGGAGAGAGGGGATGAACCGGTGAGCATCGAGCACTCGAGCTCGGTCGACCACCCGATCGACACGGTCTTCGCGTGGCACGAGCGTCCCGGGACCTTCGAGCGCCTCACGCCTCCCTGGCAGCCCGTGCGCGTGATGAAGGAAGCCGGGTCGCTCGCGAACGGCGAGACGGTGATCGGGCTCCCAGGCGGCATCCGCTGGGTCGCCCGGCACTCCGGCTACGAACCGCCGCGGCGCTTCGTCGACGACCTCGTCTCGCTCCCGCTGCGATGGCACCACGTCCATTCGTTCGCACCCGAGGGCCCTACCCGGACGCTCATCACCGACGCGGTCACGACGCCGATACCCGCTCCGTTCCTCCGGAGCATGTTCGTCTACCGGCACACCCAGGTGCGCGACGACCTCGACGCGATCGCCCGGCTCCACGGGATCGACCCGACCGCGCGGACCGTCGCGGTCACCGGGTCCTCCGGCTTGGTCGGCTCCGCGCTCTGCGCGTTCCTCTCGACCGCCGGTCACCGCGTGATCCGCCTCGTCCGTCGGGCCCCGCGCAGCGACACCGAACGAACCTGGGATCCCGAAGACCCCGACCCGGGCCTTTTCGAGGGCGTCGACGCCGTCGTGCACCTGGCGGGCGCGTCGATCGCCGGGCGCTTCAGCGAGCAGCACAAGAACGCGATCGCGTCGAGCAGGATCGAGCCGACGCGCCGGCTCGCGGACGCGCTCGCACGGTCGAAGGGTCCAAAGGTCCTGCTCGCAGCTTCAGCGATCGGGTACTACGGCTCGGACCGCGGGGACGACCTCCTCGACGAGGCGGCTGAAGGCGGCGACGGCTTCCTCGCAGACGTCGTCGCGAAGTGGGAAGCGGCCACCGGACGCGCCGCCGAAGCCGGCGTTCGCGTCGTCACGGTGAGGACCGGCATCGTGCTCTCGACGCGTGGCGGCATGCTCGAGCTCCTGCGTCCGGTCTTCCTCGCCGGTCTCGGCGGACGGATCGGCAACGGTCGCCAGTGGCTCTCCTGGATCGATCTCGACGACCTGACCGACGTCTACGCCAGGGCTCTCGTCGACGAGCACCTCGCTGGCGTGCTCAACGCGGTCGCGCCGGCACCCGTGCGGAGCACGGACTTCGCGGCCACGCTCGCCCACGTGCTCCGCCGGCCGGCGCTGCTCCCCGTTCCGAAGCCGGTGCTGGGCGTCGTGGTCGGAGCCGAGGCCGTCGATGAGGTCGCCTGCGCGAGCCAGCGCGTCGCCCCACGACGATTGGAGGCTGCAGGCTTCCAATATCGCAGGCCGCAGCTCGAAGCGTCCCTCCGGCACCAGCTCGGTCGCTTCGAGCCTCAGCCGTGATGCGAGCCGGTCGGCGCGCGGTCCGAACAGGGCGGCCCGGGAGCTGCCGGACCCCTAAGGTCACAGCTCCTTTTCGGGCAGCCGTTCGACGTTCACGTCGCGCCAGGTGACGACCCGAACGGAGGGCACGAATCGAGCCGGACGGTACATGTCCCATACCCATGCGTCGGTGAGCTCGAGCTCGATGCAGGCCGGCTGCACTTCCGAGCGGATCGTCATCGACACGTTGTTGGCGAGGTAGAAGCGCCGTTCCGTCTCGACCACGTAGGAGAACATCGGGAGCACTGCCCGGTACTCCTGGACGAGGGCCAGCTCGATCTCGGCCTCGTAGCGCTCGAGATCCTCCTCGCTCAACGCGGCATCCTCATCGCCGCGGGCGGGCGGGCCTGGGACTGCAGAGCCACCTCACTGGCGGACGGCCCGCTTCTCCTTCACCTTCGCCGCCTTCCCCGACAGCTCCCGCAGGTAGTAGAGCTTCGCCCTCCGCACGTCCCCTTGGGTCAGCACTTCGATCCGGGCGATGGTCGGCGAGTGCACCGGGAACGTCCGTTCGACTCCGACACCAAAGCTCACCTTGCGCACGGTGAAGGTCTCGCGCACACCTGCGCCCTGGCGGCGAAGCACCACGCCCTGGAACACCTGCACGCGTTCCCGGTTCCCCTCGACGACCCTCACGTGCACCTTCACGGTGTCACCGGGCCGGAACTCCGGGACATCGTCACGCAAGCTGTCGCGATCGACGATCTCAGTGGGGTGCATGGGGCACGTCCTTCAGGTCGTCTCGGTCGTCGCCGAGGTTGCCGAGCGCTCCATCGTAGCCGTGATCTGCTAGGAGCCGCACCTCGCCAGCCTGCACCAACAGGTCTGCTTCCTCCGGCGTGAGCCCACCCCGGGCCGCGACGAGGTCGGGGCGTCGTTCGAGCGTACGGCGGAGCGCTTCCACCCGCCGCCACCTCGCCACGCGAGCATGGTCGCCCGAGCGCAGCACGTCGGGAACGGCCCATCCCCGAAAGACCGCAGGCCGCGTGTACTGCGGGTACTCGAGGAGCCCGGTCGAGAAGCTCTCTTCCTCCGTGGACGCCTCGTTCCCGAGCACGCCGGGAAGGAGCCGGGTGACGGCCTCGACGACGAAGAGCGCGGGAACCTCGCCCCCTGCGACGACGGCGTCCCCGACGGCAAGCTCTCCGTCGACCAGGTGGTCGGCCACCCGCTGGTCCACTCCCTCGTAGCGCCCGCACAGGAGCGAGAAGCCGTCCTTCGCGGCGAGCGCACGCGCGACCGCCTGATCGAAGCGCCTCCCGCTCGGGGACAGAAGGAACAGTGGGCGCGGCAGCGCCTCGACCGCCTCGACCGCCGTGAAGAGCGGCTCTGGCATCAGGACCATCCCCGCGCCGCCCCCGAACGGCGCGTCGTCCACGGAGCGCCGGGGGTCGGAGGCACCCTCGCGCAGGTCCCTCACGCGCAGGTCGAGGACCTGCCGTTCGCGTGCCCTCCCGAGGAGGCTCTTGCGGCAGTAGTCCTCGACGAGGTCGGGAAAGATCGTGAAGACGTCGATCCGCACGACGAGACTCAGTCGAACAGCCCGTCGGGGACGTCGACCGTGACCCTCACGCCCGGCTCGAGCGCAGTCACGAACCGAAGCGGCACCAGCGCTCCGCCCTCGAGCACGAGGAGGTCGCTCGCCGGATTGGGCTCCAGCGCGACCACGGTGCCGACGTCGAGCCCTGCGGCCGTCACGACCCGGGCACCCACGAGCTCGTGCACCCAGAGGGCGCCTTCCACGTGCAGCGGCGTGGCACGCAGCTCCAGTCCCCGCAGGGTCTCGGCGCCCATCCGATCGGCCACCCCTTCGAATCGCACGAGGAAACGCCCCTGGTGCGCGCGAGCCGCGGCGACCTGCAGC
>JAJYYT010000009.1 GCA_021800645.1 Actinomycetes bacterium | reverse complement strand
CCCGGCCCCCGGCCCGCCCTCCCCGGCCCCCGGTCCGCCTTTCGCGAGCCCCGGCCCGCCCTCCCCCGGCGCTGGGGGTGCTCACCGCGCTCACCGGAGGAAACGTGCAGCCGCGCAGGCGGCGCCGTAGCCGTTGTCGATCCCGACGACCGTGATCCCCGAGGCGCACGACGCAAGCATGGCCAGGAGCGCCGTCACTCCTTCGAGGGAGGCGCCGTAGCCGACGCTCGTCGGCACTGCGACCACCGGAGCCGCGGTGATCCCGCCGACGAGGCTCGCAAGTGCCCCTTCCATCCCGGCAACGACGACGACCACGTCCGCGTCCTGGAGCTCTTCTACCGACGCGAGCAGCCGGTGCACCCCTGCGACGCCGCAGTCGGCGAGCAATGCGGGAGAGAAACCCAGCGCGTGCAGCACCGCACGGCACTCGTCGGCGACGGGCAGGTCCGCCGTCCCGGCGGTGAGGACGAGGATGCGGCCTGGGCGCCTGGGCGCGGCGCGCCACGCGACAATCGAGAGGCTGCCCGTGGGGGTGACATTGGCTTCGCCGTGACCTGCCTCGATCGCGGCTTGGCGTGCCGCGAAGACCTGTGCCGGATCGGCACGGGTCAGGAGCACCGGCCCACCGGACGCGTCGAGGAGCTCCACGACGATGGACGCACACTGCTCAGGGGACTTGCCGGGTCCGTACACCGCCTCGGCGAAGCCCTGGCGCAGGGCTCGGTGGTGGTCCACGCGCGCGAACCCCAGGTCGGCGAACGGCAGGTGCCGCAGCCGACGTGCCGCCTCGTCCGGGTCGCAGTCCCCCTTCGAGACGTCGACGAGCAACTGGTGGATGAACGACTGATCCATGGTGGCTCACTATCCTGCCCTGCGATGCCCCGCCCTGCGACCCGCCCGCCGTGCTCCGTCGCCTTCCTCGGGCCGCTCGGCACCTTCACCGAGGAGGCGCTCCTCACCCAAGAGGACTACGCCTCGGCCGCGCTCGAGCCCATGGACACGATCGGCGACGTGCTCGAGGCCGTGCGCTCGGGGGGCGTCGACGTCGGCTTCGTGCCCATCGAGAACGCGATCGACGGCGTGGTGCGTGACACGCTCGACGCGCTGATCTTCGACGTCGACCTCCTGATCCAACGCGAAGTGGTGCTCGACGTCCGGCTCCACCTCATGGCGCCGCACGGGACGGCCCTCCACGACGTGCGCCGGGTCGTGTCCTACCCGGTCGCCCTTGCGCAGTGCCGGCGGTTCTTCGCCGAGCGGCTTCCTTACGTCGAGACCGTCGCGGCGAACTCCACCGCCGACGCGGCACGACAGCTCGGGAGCCACCCCGACCCGCATGCCGCGGCAGTCGCGCCGCGGCTCGCCGCCGACCTCTACGGCCTCACGGTCCTCGCTGAGGACGTGGAGGACTTCGAAGGGAACCAGACCCGGTTTGTCGGGGTCGGCAGCGCAGGCATCCCCGCGCCGACCGGACACGACCGCACGACGATCGTCTGCTTCCAGGATGCGGACCGCCCGGGGAACCTCCACGGCATCCTCGGGCAATTCGCCGCACGGAGCATCAACCTCACCCGTCTCGAGTCCCGCCCGACCAAGCAGGGTCTCGGCGAGTACTGCTTCGCCATCGACCTCGCCGGGCACGTCGCGGACGAGGTCGTCGCCGACTGTCTGCGCGATCTGCGTGCCAGCCTGGCGGACGTGAAGTTTCTGGGGTCGTACCCGGCAGGGGGGCGACACGCGCCGGAGCGGCGTGAGCAGGCAGAGGCCGCGTGGAAGAAGGCGGACGAGTGGTTGTCCGGGCTCCGAGCGCAGGTCATCGGCGCGGCGGCCGCCGACCGGCGGCCATGAGCGACGTCCGGCTCGCCTGCTTCGACATCTCCGCCACGATGACGGCCTGCACCGCGGCCCGGCTCGGGGCGAGGGAAGATGGCGCGGTGGAGCTGGAAAGTCGGCGATGAGCGCACCGGGGACGGGGGATCGAGGGTGAGCGAGCCGCGGACGGGGGATCGACGGCAGCTCCGAGCCCTCCTCGTGGAGAACGTCCATCGAGACGCGGTGTCCGAGCTCGAGGCGGCTGGGTTCGAGGTGGAGACCGTCGACCGGGCCCTGGACGCAGAGGAGCTCGGAGCGCGCTTGGGCGGAGTGGACGTCGTGGGGATACGGTCACGAACCCTCGTGACCGGGGCAGTGCTGCACGCGGCCCCCCGGCTCCTCGCAATCGGGGCCTTCTGCATCGGAACGAACCAGATTGATCTCGCCGCGGCCACCTCCAGAGGCATCGCGGTCTTCAACGCCCCGTTCTCCAACACCCGCAGTGTTGTCGAGCTGGCGATCGCCGAGATGATCGCCCTGACCAGGCGGCTCACCGACAAGAACGCGGCGATGCACGCCGGGGTCTGGGACAAGTCGGCGACCGGGAGCCACGAGATCCGCGGGCGCCGCCTGGGCATCGTCGGCTACGGCAACATCGGGAGCCAGCTCTCGGTGCTCGCCGAGACCTTGGGGATGAGCGTCTCGTTCTACGACACCGCTGACAAGCTCGCGCTCGGCAACGCCCGCGCCTGTGGCAGCCTCGAGGAGCTGCTCGAGTCCGTGGACATCGTGACGCTGCACGTGGACGGACGGCCTGCCAACCGGCAGCTGTTCGGCGAGGAAGAGCTGTCGCGGATGCGGGGCGGCAGCCTGTTCCTCAACCTGAGCCGCGGGTTCGTCGTGGACCACACGGCACTCCGTGAGCACCTGGTCTCGGGGCATCTCGCAGGCGCCGCGGTCGACGTCTTCCCCCGTGAGCCGGCGAGCAGCTCGGAGCCCTTCGTCTCAGAGCTGCGGGGCCTCCCCAACGTGATCCTGACGCCGCACGTCGGTGGCTCGACCGAGGAGGCCCAGCAGGACATCGGGAATTTCGTGGCGGGCAAGCTCGTCCGGTACGTGGAGCGCGGGGCGACGGCGCTCAGCGTCAACCTGCCGCCCCTGGACCTCTATGAGCCCGCCAGCCCGTGGCGCCTCCTCTACATCCATCACAACGTCCCCGGAGTGCTCGCCGAGGTCAATTCCCTCATCGCCGAGCACGGGCTCAACGTGGAAGGTGAGCTTCTCGGCACCCGCGGCGACGTCGGCTACGTGATCACGGACATCTCGGCGCCTCCGCCCGCCGCGCTCGTGAAGGGGCTCGAGGCGCTCGAGGCCACCGTCCGACTTCGTGTCGTGGCACCGTCTTCCTGAGCGGGAGCGGCTCAGGCGGTTCCCCGCCCGCCGCCCCGCCGCCCCGCCCGTCATGTGACGAGCCGCAGGGCGAGGCGCGGACACAGGCGCGCCACTTCGGCGGCCTCTTCCTCGAGGCGCTCGTCGAGCTGGTCACGAACAACGATCGGGAACCCCCAGTCGTCCAGCGTGAACAGCTCCGGCAACGCCTCGGCGCACAGGCCGCGCCCGTCGCAGGCGATTGGGTCGACTACCAGGCGCACCGGTCATCGTCCTCGGGGTCCGGGAACGGGCAGCACGGGCACGTCGGACGTGCCCGTGCACCAGCCCGCGAGGTGGCTCTCGACCTCTGCGCCGAAGACCTCGAGGGTGCTGCGGACGAAACGCGCAACCCCGTCGGGGTGCGCGCAGGCGCCGCGCCCGTCGAGCTGGTTGGTCCAACGGCGAAGGAGTCCGGGGTCACCCTGGCCTCGGAGTGCGAGAGCGCCGAGCTCGGCTGCGACGGCGGCGAGCCCGAAGATGCAGGGTCCGCACTGTCCGGCTGACTCGCCCGCCAGGTAGTCAACGACGCGAGAGCTCTCGACGAGCCCGCAGCGTTCACGGGGCAGCGCAGCGACGATGCCCGCGCCGAGAGATGCGCCGACACCCCGAAGGCTCGCCCGTGAGAGGGCGAGGGACGCGACGTCCCGGGCCCGCACCCAGGCGGCGGAGTACCCCCCGACGAGCACCGCACCCAGGCGATCGGGATCGGTGCCGCCGATCTCGAGAAGTTCGACGAGCGGTCTGCCGATCTCGACCTCGCGGACCCCGGGGTGCGTGCACGCCCCTGACAGGGTCGCCAACATGGACCCGGGCTCTTCGGGCGTGCCTGCCTGCCGGTACCAGTCGGCGCCGTGGCGGGCGACGAGGGCCAGGTGCGCGAGGGTCTCCACGTTGTGCACCAGGGTCGGCCGCTTGCTCAGCCCAGAGTGGGCGAGGCGAGGCGGGGTCATCCGGGGGAGGGCCGATCCGCGCTCGATCCAGCTCACGACAGCGCTGGCTTCGCCGGCGACGAAGCCGCGCGCCGCGGGGACCAGGTGGACCGGGACGCTGCTTGCACGGTGCCGCTCGTCCAGCGCGCGGCCGAGCGAGAGGAGGACCTCGTCAGGAGCGACGAGGAAGGCACGCGCCGCGCCCACGAGCGCGGCCGCCACGTCGATCCCGTCGAGGACGAGATGCGGAGACTGGAGGAGGAGGACCTTGTCTTTGTCGCTGGCGGGCTCCCCTTCGGTGCCGTTGGCGATGACGACCGGTGAGCGGCCGGCCCGCGGCACGGATCTGAGCTTGGAGAAGAGCGGGAAGCCCGCGCCCCCGCGTCCCAGGACGCCCGCACGGAGGACCTCGTCCCAGAGCTGTTCGAGCTCGTGATTGCGCGAGAGGGACGGGGGAGGTCCGTGCCGCCGGAGATGCGTGGCCAGCGAGGGGTCGGGAGGCGTGCCGTCGGGCCAAAGGATCCGCGGTAGCCGCCCGTCTCGGGGCCCCGCCGGTCCCAGCCCCGCCGGTCCCAGCCCCGCCGGTCCCAGCCCCGCCGGTCCGTGGTGGACGGGGGCGGCCGTGAAGTCCCGGGTGCTCATGTCGTGTCCTCTTCCAACGGTTCCCCGCCTAGACGCGCGACGCCACGCGGGGCCAGCGCGCCCTCACCGCGTCGCAGCACCTGGAGAAGCCGTGCGACGATCGCGGTGGCGGCGATGCCCACCGATCCCCACTCGAGCGCGGCCGCCCACCACAGGTGGGTGTCAGGACCCGACTGGTACGCGTGCACGAGGGCTACGGGCCATGACAGGTACGCGAGCCAGTGGATGGCGCGCCACGCTCCGTAGCCCAGCCGGCGGCGGAGGACGCTCGTCGCGACCACGGCGCCGACGAGGTCGACCGACAGGGCTCCCAACCCGATCGCCTCGGCGCGGTAGTGGGAGGCGAACGGCACCACGGCGGACAGCCAGCCGATCGACACGTAGGGATCGAGAAGGGCCGTCGCCACGTGGAGTGCCAGGAGGGCGATCGCGAACAGCGAGAGCGTCCGGTGGAGCTCCGCCGTCACGAAGCGGGGCAAGCCCGGCAACGCCGATCCGAGCCGCGTGGCCACTCCCATCGCCACGACGACGCTCAGCGTCACGAGCAGGACCAGTCCGGCTGCCCGTGAGACGAACCACAAGAGCTGCGAGCCGCCGGCCGAGACGACGACCATCATTGCCGTGCCGCCTCGTCGCGGCGTTCGAAGATCGATCGGAGCGGGATCGGCACCTGGCCGCCCATGGCGTGTGGCCACCGGCCGACGAGCTGGACGTGCCCGTCACGGCCCACGAGCCGCGCGGCCAGGTCGTGCGACCGGAGCCAGTCCTCTGCGTCGTCCCCGGCGACGATTGCCGTCGTGCTGGCCGTGTTCGCTTCGACGCAGCTCAGCGCGGCGACGGTCGCCGTCCTCCAGGGACCGCTCACCGGTTGTCCGGTCGTAGGGTCGACGATGTGGTGCGAGGCGGTGCCTCCGCTCCGCCAGCGCCGGTGGAGCACCGACGACGTCGCGAGGCCGCCTCGGCGAATCTGCACGACCTGCGCTGCGGCGTCGAGGTCGGCACCGGGGTCCTCGCTGACCCCGACGGGCCATCCCGACCCCAGAGGAGGTCCGGCCACCGCGATGTCTCCGCCGAGGCTCACCAGCACCCCGCCGCGTCCATCGAGCGCTCCGAGCGCCGCCAAGGCCGCGCGGTCCGCACCGAGGCCCTTCGCCGTCGCACCGAGATCGAGCCGGACTCCAGGGGCGGTCCGAAGGACGCGGCCGTGGAGCCGAACCGATCGCCATCCGGGTGCCGGCCTTGGGTCCCGAGGTGGCCGCCTCGGGTCGATCGCGGAGAAGTCCCGGTCGTAACCGAGATCGCAGAGCGCCGCGCCGACGGTCGGGTCGACCCGCCCGCCGCTCACACAGGCAGCCGCCAACGCGACCGTCACGGCGTCGGCGGCACCTTGGGAGAGTAGCGAGGGGAGGCCTTGGGCAGCGTGGGCGCGCTCGAGCTCGGAGTCCGCCCTGAACCGGCTCACCTGACGGTCCAGCTCGTCGAGGATGCGATCGACCGCCGCGCATGCCGCGTCCTGGGCGCCTGCCGGCCAGATGGCGAGCCGAGCACTCGTACCGAGCGCGGCGCGCTCGCACACGGCGACACGCGCCGTCGACGGCGGCGCCGTGGTCGCAGGCACGAAGGACACGCGCCACGTCGCAGAGGCGATCTCCGCGGGGCGGAGCCGGTCACCTCGGAGCTGCGAGGTCATGTGTCGCTCTGGTATGTGACGCTGCGCCCCGTGGCCGGTGTTCCAGTCGGCCTGGTCGTCGTCCCGCCTGCCGAGGACCCCGCGATCACGACTCCCGAGGGGGTGGTCAGTGCGACGGGTGAGCCGGCGCTCGGTGCGCCGCTTCGGCTGATGCCGCCGCCCGCGCCCGCCCCCGTTCCCGTGCCCGTGCCGGTGGCAGCGATCGCGCCGTCTCCTTCACCGCTGACCGCCGTCCCCGCCGAGAAGGCGGCCGGCGCCGCCGCGGGCTGCGTCGCCCTGGCGATCGCGGCGCTCGCCGCACCCACTCCGACGAGCAGCGCGGCGAGCGTCCAATTCGAGAGGTGCCGCACGCCTCGCAGCCCCCGTTCACGTCGCCGGGCCGCAACGTCTCGCCCGTTCCGACCCACCCCGCCCATGTCCGGCGGAGGTTCCGGGGCGCCGTCGCCTCTCGGCAAGCGGGTCCTTTGCGGCTGCTGGTCGAGCCCCATCGCTCCTCCTCGGGTCCGTCGGTGCCGAGCGCACCGCTGCACATCACGTGTGGCAACTCTGAAGGACCGACGATGAGACCGTCATGAGCGCGACATGTGAGCCGCCCTTATGTGACACGAGCCGCCCGCATGTGGCGCCGCGCGTGGCAGTGCTCGCAGATGCCGCGTCGGCGCAGCGTCACTTTCTCATCGTCTTTTCATGAAGCGCCCGTAACGTCTCAAGGGTGCGGCTGCTCGTCGTCGAGGACGAGGTGAAGATGGCTTCGCTCCTGCGACGCGGTCTCGGAGAGGAGGGTCACGCCGTCGACGTCGCGCGGGACGGTCCTGAGGGGCTGTGGATGGCGACGGAGAACCCTTACGCGGCCATCGTCCTGGACGTGATGCTGCCGGGCATCGACGGGTTCGAGCTCTGCCGGCGCCTGCGTGCGGCGGACGTCTGGGCGCCGCTGCTGATGCTCACGGCCCGGGACGCGGTCGACGATCGGGTGAAGGGCCTGGACGTGGGCGCCGACGACTACCTCGTGAAGCCGTTCAGCCTGCTCGAGCTCGCGGCGAGGATCCGCGCGCTCGTCCGCCGGGACGACCGGGCACGTCCGAGCGTGCTCTCGGAGGGCGACCTCGAGCTCGATCCCGCGACGAAGCAGGTCTGGAGGGGCGGTACCGAGATCAGCCTCTCTCCCAAGGAGCTCGCGCTCCTCGAGCTCTTCCTACGCCACCCCGGCGCGGTCCTGACCCGCGCACAGGTGATCGACGCCGTCTGGGACTTCGCCTACGACGGGACCTCGAACGTCGTGGACCAGTACGTCACCTACCTCCGGAAGAAGATCGACAGGCCGTTTGGTCGCCATGACATCGAGACCGTGCGCGGCATGGGATACCGCCTGTGCCGCGCGACGCCGAAGCGGGAGCCGGGCTGACGTGCCGATCCGGATCCGCCTCGCCCTCGCCTTTGGCGCGGTTGCGGCGGTGCTCGTCGCCTTCGGCGGCTGGCTGTTCGTCGCCGCCCTTTCGTCGTCGATGCTTCGCTCGATCGACGCGCAGCTCGCCACGGCAGCGGGGATCGCCGGCCGCTACGTCACCGCGGGCGAAGACCGCAGCGCGCCGGACGTCCAGCTCCCCGGTCAATACCTCCTGCAGGTCTGGGGGGAGTCCGGACGGCTCGTCGCAGCGGGCCCCGACGCGGGCAGCGCGCCGCTCGTGAGCGCAACCACGCTGCGGACGGCGTCCTCGGGACGAGTGGCCCTGACCAGGGTCGTCGACGGGGAGCCCACGAGGGTCGTCGCCGAGCCCTACGCCGGGCATCGGGGATCGGTCGCCGTCGCGGCCGTCTCGCTCGAGTCCTACGACAAGAGCGTCGGGACGATCGAGCTCGGGGTGGCGCTCGGTGGAGCGGCCGTGCTGGTGGTCGGGGTGGCCGGCGCCTACCTTCTCGCCCGCTGGGCGCTCGCACCGGTCGAGCGCATGCGGCGGCAGGTGCAGGCGTTGTCGGCGACCGGCGAGGCGGCGGGAATCAACGTCCCCACCACGCGTGACGAGCTGGCGACGCTTGCCCGGACGATGAACTCTCTTCTCGAGAGACTGCACGGATCGCTCGAGCGCCAGCGGACCTTCGTCGCGGACGCGAGCCACGAGCTGCGCTCTCCCCTCGCCGTCGTGCGTGGGGAGCTGGAGCTCGCCGGGAAGCCCGGCCGCACCAAGGAGCAGCTCGCCGAAGCGGTCGCCAGCGCCGCCGAGGAGGTGACGAGGCTCACCATGCTCGTAGAGGACCTTCTCCTCCTCGCCCGCAGCGACACCGCGGGCGTCGTCGTCAGACCCGAACGTCTCGACGTCGCGGCGATGCTCCGTCAAGTGGCACGCGTCAACCGACACCGGGCCCACGTAGCCGGTGTCCGACTTGCAGTTTCTTCTCCCGACGTCCTCTGGGCCGAGGCCGACCCGCAACGGCTGCGCCAGGCGGTGGACAACCTCCTCGACAACGCCCTCCGCTTCGCGCCAAGGGGCACCGAGATCGAGCTGCGTGCCTCGGCCGACACGGCGATGCTGACGGTCGACGTGCTCGACCGCGGTCCGGGGTTCCCCGACGAGTACCTGCCGCACGCGTTGGAGCGGTTCAGCCGCCCGACCGGCGACCGGACCCGGGCGGAAGGCGGCGCGGGGCTGGGCCTCGCTATCGTCGAGGCGATCGCGACGGCCCACGGAGGGAGCGCACGCGTAGGCAATCGGGTCGGTGGCGGAGCCGCCGCCCGGATCGAGCTGCCGGCGCACCCGGCGGGTCTGGCTGGCACGGCGGGTCTCGCTGGCACGGCGGGTCTCGCTGGCACGGCGGGTCTCGCTGGCACGGCGGGTCTCGCTGGCACGGCGGGTCTGGCCGCGGGCTGACAGCGCCCTGACAGCGCCATGACAGCGGGCTCCGACGCCGATCCGGGGCACGGCGCTTCCTGCCCGGTTCATCTGGTACAATGTTTGACACATGAAATACCAATCCGAGGCCGCCGCGCGCCAGCGCAACGAGAGCGACCGCTCGAGCTCGTCCCCCGCCGGGAGGGCGACGTCGATCTCACGGATCACCGAGGTCGCCCCTATCGTTCGCAAGATCTTTGAAGTCCGCCCGACCGGGCAAGAACGGGAAAAGTGGATGTCCCTGACCGCACACCAGCTCGAGGCACTGACCGCGCTCTCCGGGAGGAGCGCCACGATGGGGGAGCTCTGCCAGCGAATCGACATCTCGGAGAGCGCGGGGACCGCTCTGTCAGACCGGCTCGTCGCCCACGGCATGGTCGTCAGGGAATCCGACCCCTCCGACCGCCGGATCGTCCGGCTCTCGCTCAGCTCCGAGGCGCGCGCAATGGTCGAACGGTTCCGTGAGCTGAAGCGTGCGCGCATCGAAGAGGTGCTCTCGGCGCTCGATGACCACGAGCTGGAGGCACTCGCTGGGATCTACGAGCGGCTCGTCGCCGGAGCCCAGTACGGCACACCGGGCTCGCCGGCCCCGAAGGCCGCAATCGCCCGACGCTCCGAGCGCCGGCTCAGCACTGCCGAAGCAGGGCGGGGACGGTGAACCGGCCTGTTTCGGCGCCGACCCAGTCGCCGCCCGAGCGCGGCGACTCCTACAAGTGGGTCGCCCTCTTCAACACGACCCTCGGCGTCCTGCTCGTCTCCATCAACGAGTCGATCCTGATCATCGCGCTCCCCGACATCTTCCGAGGCATCGCGCTGAACCCGTTGGTGCCCGGCAATTCCTTCTATCTCTTGTGGATCCTCCTCGGGTTCATGCTCGTCACCGCAGTGCTCGTGGTCACGCTGGGACGGATCGGCGACATCTACGGCAGGGTGCGCATGTACAACCTGGGCTTTGCCATCTTCACGCTGTTCTCTGTCCTCCTGTCGGTGAACTGGCTGCACGGCGACGCCGCAGGGGCGTTCATCGTCGGGATGCGCATCGGACAGGGAGTAGGGGGCGCGTTCCTCTTCGCGAACTCGCCGGCGATCCTGACCGACGCCTTTCCGAGCACTCAGCGCGGGATGGCGCTCGGCATCAACAACATCGTGGGTGTCGCGGGCATGTTCATCGGCCTTGTCGTCGGCGGGGTGCTCGCCCCAGTCGACTGGCGGCTCGTCTTCGTCGTGTCGGCCCCCTTCGGCGTCCTCGGCACCGCATGGGCGTACCTCAAGCTGAAGGACAACGGGGTTCGGTCGCCGGCACGAATCGACTGGTGGGGCAACGCTCTCTTCGCCGTCGGCCTCACCCTGGTGCTGGTCGGCATCACCTACGGCATCGAGCCCTACGGCACCTCGGCGATGGGGTGGGGGAGTCCCCGGGTCCTCGCTGAGCTGGCAGGGGGCGTCACGCTTCTCGCCGGATTCGTGGTCGTCGAGCTGAAGGTCGCTCATCCGATGTTCCGACTGAGCCTCTTCAGGATCAGGGCGTTTCTGTTCGGAAACCTCGCGTCGCTCTTGGCGGGCATCGGACGAGGCGGGCTCATGTTCCTCTTCGTCCTCTGGCTCCAGGGAATCTGGCTGCCGTTGCACGGCTTCAGTTTCTCCGCCACGCCCCTGTGGGCGGGCATCTACATGCTCCCGATGACCGGAGGCTTTCTCCTCGCCGGGCCGATCTCCGGCGTGTTGTCGGATCGCTACGGGGCTCGGCCCTTCGCGACGGCGGGGATGGCGATCGCCGCGCTCACGTTCATCGGCTTCGACTTCCTGCCGATCGACTTCTCGTACTGGCAGTTCGCGCTTTTGATGCTCGTGAACGGCTTGGCGATGGGGCTGTTCGCATCCCCGAACCGCGCGGCCGTGATGAACAGCCTTCCTCCGGACCAGCGTGGCGCAGGTGCGGGCATGTCGGGTGTGTTCCAGAACGCCGCGATGGTCCTGTCGATGGGGATCTTCTTCACGCTCATGATCTCCGGCATCGCCTCGGACCTGCCCCGATCCCTCTATCGAGGGCTGGTCCGCCAACACGTGCCGGTCGCCACGGCCGCGGGCCTGTCCCACTTGCCGCCGATCACGAGCCTCTTCGCCTCGCTGCTTGGGTACAACCCGATCAAGCAGATCCTCGGTCCCGTGACGCTGTCGAAGCTTCCTGCACGCTCAGCTCACGTGCTCAGTGGCAGGGCCTTCTTCCCTGACTTGTTGTCGAGGCCTTTTGCCTCCGGCCTCACGATCGCGTTCACCTTCGGCGCCATCGCCTGCGCACTTGCGGCGATCTCGTCGCTGATGCGGGGAGCCAGGTACGTCCACGCCTCGCCTCCGGCCGACCGCCTCCTCCTCGGGGAGAGCGTCGAGGAGGTGTTCGCCAGGCCCGTTCGCGGCGCGAGCCCCGATGACCCCGATGACATGGTCCCAGTCGCGGGCGTCGCCAACGGCGCGGCCGGCAACAGCAACGGTCACGGCGGCGGGGCCCGCCACGGTCACGACGCCGGGATCCGCCCCAAAGGAGGGCACCGGGAGCCAGCGGCACTGCGCGCTCAACTCGCCGGAGGAGGTGTGACTTCCCACACGGGCGGGATGTCCGGGGGCTCACGATCGGCGCCTGGCACGCCGGGGCCTATCGATGGTCCAGGCCCACTTGAAGGCGGAGCTTCGCTCGATGGCGGAGGCCCGCTCGATGATCCGGGTCTGCTCGATGATCCGGGTCTGATCGACGATCCGGGTGTGATCGATGATCCGGGTCTGATCGACGATCCGGGCCTGATCGATGATCCGGGCCTGCCCTGAGCCAGTTGCTCAGCTTCGGGCGTGCTGCCTGTGGAACCACCGGATCCCAGCGGCCCCCCGACGAACAAGTGCCCTCCTAGCTCTCTTGCGATGCCGAGCAGGCTCCTGCGCTCCTCATCGACGTCGCGAGCGATCTCAGTGGCACGGCGGGTGGCGTCCTGCAGAGCGATCAGCGCGTCGTGGCGGCTGCGTGCGGCTGCCCGATCGGCTTCCCGCTGCGCGACCCTCGCCTCGACGATGGTGTCCTGCTGCTCCGTGAGCATCGCAAGCCGCGTCTCCACCACGAGCAGGCGGTCGCGAAGGCTGTTGCGCTCCCGCTCCGCGAGCTCGAGGGCGTCAGCCGCGCGGTCCAGCAGCCGGTCGACTTGCTGAGCCGGATAGGTGTCGGCGATCCGCTCCAAATTCGGCCATCGAAGCTCCGAACCGGTGAAGGGCTCGCGCCAGGCTTCCGCGTCGATCGCCGGCCGGGTCACGTCGTGGACGCCCACCTTGTGCCCAGCCCTTGGAGGAGCAGGTGCTGTGGCTTGCTCAGTGGTGTCGCGCGGTCGCTCTGTCTCCACCCGGCGCATGGACGCCGTGCTCGTCACCGCCCCAGTCAGGAGAGTCACCGCTTGGTGGAGCTGATCGGTGGTCGCGGCCAAGTTGCGCATGACGGCGGTGTGCGAGCGCAAGTGGGCGCCGTACTCGTTCACCGCGCCGATGAGCTCGCGCAGCACGGTCGCAGAGGCTCGGCTCTGGCCGCTCGTCGCGCGCATCTCCGCCAAGAGCTCTTCGAGCACCTCGGCCGTGTCGTGCTCGTCCTGTGGTGCGGTGCCGTGCTCGTCCTGTGGTGCGGTGCCGTGCTCGTCCTGTGGTGCGGTGCCGTGCTCGTCCTGTGGTGCGGTGCCGTCCTTCTGTGTCGCCGCTGGCGGATCGGATGCGACCCCAGTCCCGTCGATTCCAGGCGGCGATCCCGCCAGCACGGTCAGCGCGGCACCGGCCCGTCCCACGGCTGCGCGCCGATCCGTGCTCGCCTCCAGACTGGGCAGGTGGGCTCGGCGCCGCACCGTCCATCGCCCGAGGACATAGCTAACGACTGCAAGCGCCCCGATCGCGAGGAATGCATCGCCAGGAATGCTTCCGAGGAAGAGAAAGAGGTAGCCGAGAGATGGGATCGAACCGCTGACCTCTCCGAGGATCTCGGAGGGAGGCACCGAGAAGCGATCCGGTCTCGGGCTTGCGTCCGCCTGGGTCCTGAACCTGACGCCGTGGGGCGAGTGGAGGATGCCGACGATCCTGCGCTCGATGTCGGGTGGGAGATGTGTACGCTCCCGGACGGTCGCGGGCACCGCGATTGCGATCACGTCGCCCTTGCGCAGCGCCGCCGGCTGAACGCCCTGAAGCACGACCAGGTCGCCCTCGGTGAGCGCGGGGCGCATGGCGTTCCCTTGCACGGCCATGACGGGCGGGTTCGCGTTCTGGAGGCCGATCGCCAAGTAGAAGGCGACGGCACCAACGAGCACCACCGCAACGACCGCGAGCCCGACCGCCTTCGCGGCGCGCCGAAGCGTCCGAAGCCACGGGCGCTCACTTCCGCTCACGCCTGTCGATCGCTGAGAGTTCGAGCGTCGCATGGTCCGCCAGGTTTGGGTCTCAGGCGAAAGCTATCGCCGCTCTTGACAGAGCAGGTGGCTTTGCACGACGGTCTCGGTGCGGGCGCCCAGTGAGATCTCCCACGGAGGGCAGCGCTGTGAGCTCGCCGGCCGGTGCGGCGCCGTTCGCGCCCGCCGTGGTCGCGCGCGAGGAGCCGTCGGCCGCTCTTGCTCAGACGGCCAGACTGAAGTAGTCCTCGGTGGTGCGCGCCCGAAACCCGGCGGACGTGTAGAGACCGAGTGCTCGGTCGTTGCCGACCTCGACCTCGAGCGTCACCGTGGTCGCACCCCGACGACGCGCCTCGAGGCAGACTTGATAGAGCACCGCGCGCCCGATGCCCTGGCCGCGGAGCCCCGCACGGACGGCGAGCCCGTACACGCCTGCCACATGTCCTTCCCAGCTGAGGCGGAGCGTGCCGACGACGGCCGAGTTTCGCTCGACCACCAGCGCGAGATCGTTGGGCTCGGTTCCCGCGAATGATGCTGCGCCGTTGCCGAAGGCGTCCTCCAGGATCGAGACGACCGCTGCCCGGTCGGCGTCGACGGCCGGGCGGACCACGAGGTCATCAGTCGAGGGTCGGGGCGCAGGTGGTCCCGTCGGCGGGCCGTCCAGCTCCATGTGATGCTCTGCATGGTCGAACGTCGCGCCCCTGGCCTGCGCGAAGCGGCGCCCCGAATCGGTCGCGCGAGGCGTGACGAGGAGGACGCTCGGATGGCCGCGCCGTGCGACGAGTCGAAGCGAGCGATCGAGCAGGGCAGACCCGACACCCCGGCGCCGGTACGCAGGATCCACGACGATGGAGAGCTCCGGCTCTTTCCCGAACGCGTAGATCCCGCAGAAACCGGCGAGCGTGCCGCCGTCCCACGTGAGCAGATCGTTCGCTTCGTCCGCTGGCCGTTGGCGAAGCACGCCCCACTCGAGTTTCAGGCGGCCGCCGTCGTGCGCGAGGACCCGACGCTCCAGGTCGGCGAGGGCGTCGAGCTGCTCGGGGGTGAGGCCGCACGCTTCTTGGATGCTGGGGAAAGCCACCGGGGGATGGTAGTGCGGTAAGGTCCGAAGTGGTTCCAGCTCGGTGCCCGTTCACGGCACGACCGAGAGAGGAGGTCATGGGAATGGCTCGCCACTACGACCGTCTCACGCAACCGCTCGTCCGAGAGGGTGGTTCGCTCCGGGCCGCCAGCTGGGACGAGGCCCTCGACCGGGCCGCGGCTGGCTTCGAACCCCACCGCGGGCCGGCCTTCGGCATGTTCAGCTGCTCGAAGTCGTCCAACGAGGTGAACTTCCTCGCCCAGAAGTTCACCCGCGCGGTGATGGCGTCGAACAACATCGACTCCTGCAACCGCACCTGACACGCACCGAGCGTCGCCGGTCTGGCGGCAGTCTTCGGTGCCGGGGGCGGCACCAGCTCCTATCGGGAGGTCGAGGAGACCGACCTCGTCGTGCTGTGGGGCTCGAACGCCCGTGAGGCCCACCCCATCTTCTTCCACCACCTGCTGAGGGGGTTGCGCCGGGGGGCCAGGATGTACGCCGTCGACCCGCGCCGGTCGACGTCTGCCCAGTGGGCCGACGTGTGGCTCGGTATCGACGTCGGCTCCGACATCGCGCTCGCCAACGCGGTCGGGCGCGAGATCATCCGCTCTGGGCTGGTCAACACCGAGTTCGTGCGCCGGGCGACCACCGGCTTCGAGGAGTACGCCGCCTCGGTGGAACCGTTCACCTTGGCTGAGGGCGAGCGGCTGACCAAGGTGCCCGCCGACGTCATTGCCGGTCTGGCCCACGACTACGCACGGGCGGGCCGGGCCCAGCTCTGCTGGACGCTCGGGATCACCGAGCACCACACCGCCACCGACAACGTCCTGGCGCTGTGCAACCTCGCCCTCCTCACGGGTCACGTCGGTCGCTTCGGTTCGGGGCTGGTGCCGCTGCGCGGCCAGAACAACGTGCAGGGTGGCGGGGACATGCGCGCGCTCCCCAACAAGTTCCCCGGCTTTCAGGACGTGG
>JAJYYT010000296.1 GCA_021800645.1 Actinomycetes bacterium | reverse complement strand
GCATCGACGAGCTCCCGGTGCGTTCTGCGGAGCGCGTGACGCGTTCCGGGCACCTCCTCTTCGAGCCGCCAGACGACCTCGCGGTACACGTTTCGGGCCGCCCGGGCGGCGTACGGGCACTCCCCGTGATCGAACGGGAGTCCGCTCAGCCGCGCGTAGAGATAGACTTCCCGCTCGGGGACGTCGGCGAGGGGGGCGATCCGGGGGACGAGGCCGGGCTGGCGCGTGCGGTGCGGCGCCATCCGCGAGAGGCGACCGAGGTCGCCCCGGGCGAGGTTCATCAGGATCGTCTGGGCGAGGTCGTCGAGGTTGAATCCGAGCACGAGCGCCCGCGCGTCGACCCGCCGGGCGAGGTCATTGAGGAGGCGACGGCGCCAGACGCCGCAGAACGAGCACGGGATGGTGGCCGGCAACGCGGCCGCGGCTCGGTCGGTCGTCGTTCCGAGTTCGTCCTCGGCCCGCACGATGCGATGCTCGATCCCGAGTTGGGCCGTGAGCCGCTCGGCCGCTCGGAGCGTGGGGCTCCGGTACCCGGCGATCCCCTCGTCCACGCTGATCGCGACGAGCGCGACGTTCGGTCGTCGCCCGAAGTAGCGCTGGGTTTCTACGAGCGCGACCGAGGAGTCCTTCCCTCCGGAGAGGGCGATCGCGATCGTCCCGCCGGGGAACCGAGGGATCTGGCGGTGGAACTCCCGCCGCACCCGCTCGCCGACCGACCTTCGGAAGTGCTTCTCGCACAGGCGAGCGCCCGCGTAGGGCTGGTCGACCACGGCCGTATCGGGACAGAGCGTGCACTCCACGTTGCCGCGGAGTCGACGCCGATATTTATGCCGCCGCGCCGCCGCCACCCTTACGTGGGGGGGCCGGCCTGCGCCCGCACCCATGAGGTGGACCGAACGCTACCTCCCGGAGATCGTGCTCGGTGCCACCCTCGGCGGCGCGGCCGGGGTGAACGCGGTCATCTACGCCTTCCGGGGGATCTCCCCGTATTCGACGATCGCCTGGGACATCGCGACCGTGCTGGCGATCTCGACGTACTTCACCGTGCGGCGCTCGCACCGGGACCCCGGGGGCTTCCTTCGAGAGCTGGTCATGGTCGGTGTCGTCGTGGCCACCGTCAGCATCTTCACGGGGATCGGGAACGGCGCGACCGACGAAGGGTACACGACCCCGATCTACGGGAACATGATGGTCTCGCTCGTCAACCCCTATTGGCACCTGCTGACCGTTCCATACACCGTCCACTACGGCCCCTTCTTCAGCTACTCCGTCGTATCGAGGAGCTACGACACCTACCTGCCCCTGATCTCGTTCCTCCAGATCCCGGGCACGGGGATCATCGGGTACGAGCTTCTGTGCGTCGCCGCTTGGCTCGGGATGCTGTATCTGGTCCGCAAGGACGAATTCGCCTCGCTCACGCTCGCGAGCCCGGTCATCGCGCTCCTCGCCTCGAACGGGTTCAACGACCTTCCGGTGCTGTTCCTGATGACCCTTGGCCTGCGCGGATGGACCGGCCCGAAGGCGAAGGTCGTCGAATACCTCACCTACGGGATGAAGCAGTTCGCGAATGCCTTCTGGTTCGTCTTCTACCTCGTCCAGCGTCGGTGGACCGCCGCCGCCCTCGTGATCGCCATCACCGTCGTATGGGTTCTTCCGTTCCTCCTGTGGCCGGGGCAAGGGAGCGGGATCTACTGCCAAGCCCTCACCCTCGGATGGGGTCCGGGCTGCGCCGGCGTGACCAGCGGAGTACGGGGGATTGCCGATCTGTGGGACCATTGGAACTACTACGTGTGGCCCGTGTGGATCTACGCGCTCTTCCGTTCCCGCATCGACCGGTGGTGGGGAGCCGCGCGCCGTCGTCTGGTGAGCCCGCGCGGGTCCAGAGGGCGGGTTCCGGACGCATGAGCGTGCGGTCCCGCTTCCTCTGCGCGCATACGGTTATTAGGCCAAAGTCGGCCGGAACCGATTGCGATGGCGACGGCGACGTTTCGGGTCCGCTCGGAGCCCGCGGTTCGACGTTCCTCCCGAACGAGACCCGCGGAGGCGGCATCGCTCCCGCCGACCGACGAGGACCGGTTCGATCCGGAGGAGACCGTACGTCGGTTCGAGCGCTATCTGCGCAGCCAGGAGCGCAGTCCCTGCACGGTGAAGCAGTACACCCACATCGCCCGGATGTTCTTCGCGTTCGTGCGCAAGCCGATCGAGGAGGTGAGCACCCGGGACTTGGACGCCTTCCGAGAGCACCTCGCGATCCAGCGGCGCTACTCGAAGAACTCGCTCTATACGACGATCCGCGGCCTCACCTGCCTGTTTCGGAGCTTCGGGCTCGGGATCGCGGACCAGCTGAAGCCCCCGCGTCGGCCGGAACGCCTTCCTCACTACCTCAACGAGGAGGAGATGCACCGCCTGTTCGATGCGGTCGCTCCGTCCCCCCGGGACAACGCGATGATCCACGTGCTGGGATACGGCGGTCTTCGCGTCGGTGAGCTATGCCATGCGACGCTGGACGACCTCGACCTCGACCGGAACGTGCTGCATGTCCGTTCCGGTAAGGGCGACAAGGACCGCGAGGTCATCCTGGACGAGCGGGCCCGGTCCGCGATCGATCGGTACCTCGCCGACCGAGCGACGGTGGGGGAAGCGAGCCCGCGCCTCTTCCCCGTCGGGCCGGTGACGGTCGAGCGAGTCGTGCGCTCGGCGGCGCGCTCGGCCGGCATCGAGCGTCGGGTCACGCCGCACATGCTCCGCCACTCGCTGGCGACCGCGCTGCTCGCCCGCGGCTGCGACATCCGCTACATCCAGAAGCTCCTCGGCCATGCCTCCGTCGCGACGACCCAGATCTACACACACGTCGATACCAATTCGCTGCGTGCGGCGTACGAGCGCGCCAAGCCGGACTATTAACCGCCCGATCCTCGGCGTTCCGTGCCGACTTCCGAGCGATTCGATTTTCTCGTACTCGGCGGCGGCATTGCCGGTGCGGCGACGGCCTACCATCTCGCGCGTCGCGGAGAGCGCAGGGTCCTTCTCTACGAGGCCCGGACGCCGAACGCCGGCGCCAGCGGACGCGCCGCGGGAATCGTCACCGACCAGCAGTGGAACGCGTGGGACGTCGAGGTCGCTCGGGCGACCGCCCAAGAGTACGCCGAACTCTCGCGGCGCCACCCGGAGATGAATTTCGTTCGCAACGGGTTCCTCCGGTGGACGTCGAACCCGCTCGCCGCCGAGGCGATCGACGTCGCCTACCGCCGCTTGCGCGGTTGGGGCGTCTCGGTGGATCGCGTCGGTCCCGAGGAGCTCGCCTCCGCGTTCCCGTGGGGCCGCTTCGACGACGTCCTCGTCGGGCTCAGGGGAACCGCGGATGCCGTGGTGACCCCCAGCGCCGCCACCGACGCCTACCTCATTGAAGCTCGATCCCATGGGGCCGAAGTATGGTTCGGGGACGGTCCGGGAAAGCTATGGGCCGACGGCGAGGGAGTCGAACTGCGCGCGGGCGCCCGGAGGATCCGAGCCCGGACGACGATCGTGGCCGCCGGCGCGTGGTCGGCGGCGATGGCGCGGGCGCTCGGCCAGCGGATCGCTCTGGTGCCGTACCGGGTGCAGGCG
>JAJYYT010000295.1 GCA_021800645.1 Actinomycetes bacterium | reverse complement strand
GCCGGCCCTTCCATGTTGACTAGGGGGACCGGCTAGCGGCGCCGCGACGACTCCCGCTCCGGGGCCCGGTGGCGCTCCACCTCGAGGCGGTACGAGCTGTCGCCGAGCAGGGACTGGATCGCCCTCTCCAGGGGCGGCCCGGGCTGCACCGACCACGCCTCGCCCAGCACCACCTCGTCCACGGCGCGTTCGCCCCGGACCTGGAGCACCACCGGCGAGTCGCCGGGGTGGCGCTCCAGGACGGTCCGCAGCGCCGGCAGGTTCCGCTCCTGGCCGCGCCGCAGGCGCACCCGGACCCGGCTGTTGCTCCTCCACGCGGTGAGCCGGACGTCGTCCAGGTCGTACACGGCCTCCGCGATGACGCTCACCGTCTCGCCCTCCTGGTGCTCCTGGTCGTCGTCGGCGGCACCGGAGGCGCTCTCGGTGCCGGTGGCGGGACGGCCGTTGCGCCCCGCCTGGACGCGACCTCGGACCACCACGACGCGGTCGGGGGTGAGCAGGTCGACACACTCCTCGAAGGTGCGGGCAAAGACCACCACCTCGCACGTGCCGGAGAGGTCCTCCAGGGTGAGGAAGGCCATGCGCTGGCCGGTGGTGCTGCGCCGCGGGATGAAGGCGCGGAGATCGCGGATGGCGCCTCCGACCTGCACGTAGACGCCGTCCAGATGGCTGCCCAGGTCGCCGATCCGGGTGTCGACGAGCCCCCCGAGGCGGTCGGCGACGCGCCGCAGCGGATGGTCGCTCAGGTAGATGCCGAGGTGCTCGCGCTCCCAGCGCAGCCTCTCGTCCGTCGGCACCGGCGGCACCGGGGTCACCGCGCCGAACTCGCCGGCGGGAGCCCCAGCATCCGCTCCGGTGTCCGCTCCGTCGCCGAACAGGGAGGCCTGGCCCATCTCGCGCTCGCGCCGGACCTGCGCCGCACGATCCATCGCCCGGTCCAGGCTGGCCAGCAGCATGCCGCGCTCCCCCAGGCCGTCACAGGCGCCGCTGCGGATCAGGGCCTCCAGCACCCGCCGGTTGAGGTCGCGCCCGCCCGCGCGCAGGCAGAGGTCGTAGAGGCTGGCGTAGGGCCCTTCCCGCTTGCGCTCCTCCACCAGCAGCTCGGTGATGCGCTCGCCGGCATTCCTGATGTGGCTCAGGCCGTAGAGGATCTCGCCCTTGGCGGGATCGCCGACGGCGAAGCCCGCCTCACTGCGGTTGACGTCGGGAAGCAGCACGGTGAGGCCGCGCGCCTGCGCGTCCAGGATGGTCTGCTTCAGCTTGTCGAAGTCGCCGGCCCGGCTGTTGAGCAGCGCGGTCATGAACTCCAGCGGGTAGTTGGCCTTGAGATACGCCGTCTGGTACCCGATCAGCGCGTAGCAGACCGCGTGCGACTTGTTGAACCCGTAGCCGGCGAAGTAGGCGATGAGGTCAAAGAGCTCGGTCGCGGTCTCATCGCTCACTCCCCGTCCCGTCGCCCCGGCCAGGAACTTCTCGCGCTGCTGCGCCATCTTGGCCTTGTCCTTCTTGCCCATCGCGGAGCGAAGGATGTCGGCCTCCCCGAGCGTGAACCCGGCCACGGAGGACGCGATCTTCATCACCTGGTCCTGGTAGACCATGGTCCCGAAGGTCTCCGCCAGGATCGGCTCCATCTCGGGGAGCAGGTAGGTGACCGGTTCTTCGCCGCGGCGGCGGCGGATGTACATGTCCACGACCCTCCCCTCGAGGGGGCCGGGACGGATCAGCGCGTTGGCGGCGGCGAGGTCCTCCAGGGAGCGGGGCTGCATGTCGATGAGGATCCGCTTGCCCAGGTTGGCCTCGAGCTGGAACACGCCGTGCGTGTCGGCGCGGCCGAGCAGCTCGTAGGTCGCGGGGTCGTCGAGGGGGATGGCGTCGATGTCGACGGTGGTGCCGCGGGTCCTGCCGATGCTCTCCAGCGTCTCCTCGATCACGGTGAGGTTGGCGAGGCCCAGGAAGTCCATCTTGAGGAGGCCGATCTTGCTGACCCCCTTCATGTCGAACTGGGTCACCGCCCCCTCGCCGCCCGAGGTGGCCCGCCCCAGGGGGACGATGCCGGCCAGCGGCTCGGCGCCGATCACCACCCCGGCGGCGTGGGTCGAGGCGTTGCGCGAGATCCCCTCCAGGCGCTTGGCGATGTCGATCACGCCGTGCGCCCACGGCTCGCTGTCGTACAGCTCGCGGAGGTCGCGGGCCTCCGCGAGGGCGCGGTCCAGGGTGATCCCGATGCTGGCCGGCACCAGCTTGGCCAGCCGGTCCACGTCGGGCAGCGGGACGTCCAGCACACGCCCCACGTCGCGGATCGCCGCCCGCGCGGCCATGGTGCCGAAGGTGATGATCTGGGCCACCCGGTCCTGCCCGTACTTGCCCGTCACGTACTGGAGCACGCGGTCGCGACGGCGGTCGTCGAAGTCGATGTCGATGTCCGGCATCTCGACCCGCTCGGGGTTGAGGAAACGCTCAAAGATGAGGCCGTAGCGCAGCGGATCGACGTTGGTGATGCGCAGCACGTAGGCGACCAGCGAGCCGGCGGCGCTGCCCCTCCCCGGGCCCACCACCACGCCGTCGCCGCGCGCCGCCCGGATCAGGTCCCAGACGATCAGGAAGTACGCCGAGAAGCCGGTCTCGCGGATGACGTCGAGCTCCATCGCGAGACGTTCGCGCGCCTCGCGCCCCGGCTCCTCCCCATAGCGCTCGCGCAGCCCCCGCTCGCAGAGCTCCGCCAGGTAGGAGGCGTCGTCGTACCCCTCCGGGATGGGCGAGTACGCGGGCAGGTGATGGCGTCCCAGCTCCAGCGTCCAGTCGCAGCGGGCGGCGATGGCGCCCGTGTTGGCGGCGGCCTCGCCGTAGGCGGCGAAGCGCTCCCGCATCTCCGCCCCCCCGGGGAGGTAGTAGTGGGGTCCGGAGAAGCGGAAGCGCCGCTCATCCTCCCGTCGCGACCCGGTCTGGAGGCAGAGCAGGATGTCGTGAGCCTCGGCGTCGCCCGGATCGATGTAGTGGGAGTCGTTGGTGCACACGAGCGGGATGCCGGTTCGCCGGGAGATCTCGACCAGCCCGTCGCGGACCGCAGCCTCCTCGGGGATGCCGTGGTCCTGGAGCTCGAGGAAGTAGCGGTCGGCACCGAAGATCTCGAGATGCCGGCGGGCCACCCGCTCGGCGGCATCGAGGTCGCCGCTCACGATCGTCTGGGGCAGCTCTCCCCCCAGGCACCCCGACAGGCAGATGAGGCCGCGGCTGTGCTCGGCGAGGAGCTGCCTGTCGATCCGCGGCTTGTAGTAGTACCCGTCCAGGTGCGCCGCGCTGACCAGGGCGAGCAGATTGGTCCAGCCCTCGGCGGAGCTCGCCAGGAGCACCAGGTGGTGGGGATCGCGATCCGCGCGTCCCTCCTTGTCGCGATGGGATCGCGGGGCCATGTAGACCTCGCAGCCGATGATCGGCTTGATCCCCGCCGCGACCGCCTCGGTGTACAGCTCGACGGCCCCGTAGAGGACGCCGTGGTCGGTGACCGCGACCGCGCTCTGGCCCATCTCCCGGGCGCGGGCGACGAGCTCCCTGATGCGCGAGGCCCCGTCGAGCAGCGAGTACTCCGTGTGGGTGTGAAGGTGGACGAAGGAGTCCGCC
>JAJYYT010000294.1 GCA_021800645.1 Actinomycetes bacterium | reverse complement strand
GGCGCGAAGCACCTCGCCGCCACGGCAGCGGTCCGGGAGGCGACCGAGCGGCTCTACCGGCTCGAGTTCGGTCGGGGAACGATGACCGTCCCCGACCTGCTCGGGGTTCCGGTCCGCGACGCCTCCCGGACCGCTGCCGTGTCGGCGAGGTGCTTCGCGCCGGAGGCCCGGTTCGCCCGCTCGGCCGGCGTTCCGGATCCGCTGCCGAGCGGACGGTCGGAGGCGGGGAGCTCGTGGGCCGGCGGCACGGCGAGAATCACCGGAGGGGGACGGACGAGCTCCTTCCACTTCGGAGGGAGGGCCGCGAGCGCGAGAGCATCCGCGGGGGAGTGCGCCGGGACGGACATCACGACGCCGGTGCCGACCTGTGGGTCGACCAAGGGGCTTGCCAGGACCGGCACCTTCACCCCGGTGAGCGGGACCACCACCGTCTTGCCGATCAACTCGGTCGGCGGAACGACGTGTCCGACCCGTCCGCCATGCTGTTCGGCGAGCCGTTCGGCCCCGGCGCGGGAAACGAGGTATGTCTTCCCTTCGTGGTGCCAGACGCTCAGTCCCTCGTTCTCGGGGATCCAGAGGTTCGTGACCCCGTAGATCGTCTCGGGACGGAGCGTCGCGGTGAGGAGCATCCGTCCATCCTCGAGGCGGAAGGCGATCGTCGCGTAGCGAACGATCTCGGCCGAGCCGCCGCGCGAGAGATCGGTCTCGGACGGGTCGACGGCGACCGGGCCGCAGATCGGACACACCGGGGCGAAGTAGGTCTTCTGGACGAGGGCCCCGTGGCCCTTCAAGCGGTGAAACTGCCACCGGATGAACGCCCGATAGTCCGGGTCCACGGTCGTGACGTAGGCGCTCTCGTCGAACAGGAATCCCATCCGCCGAAGGACCTCGAGATACGTGCGGCCGAGGAACCGGACGGCGGTCTCGGGGTCTTCGAGCTTGGGCCACTCGACCGGATCGACGCCGTTGGTCTCGAGCTCCTGGAGCACTCCGGGGTCCCGGTCCTTGACCCGCTGGGCGAACGTGACGGCCGGCAACCCGGACCCGTGGACGCCGAACGGGAAGAACGTCTGAGCACCCCGCATCCGGTGGAACCGGTGAAGCGCGTCGGCGTAGACCAGTCCCCGAAGGTGCCCGACGTGCAGGAACCCGCTCGTCCCGGGGTAGGCGACGATCGCGTAGAACTTGGCCCGATCTTCGCGGCGGGCGGCCGTGGCGATCTTGGCCTCTCGCCACGCCTCCTGCCAGGAGTGCTCGCGTGCCCGCTCCATCGCGACGGCGAGCGAGCCGGGCGGCCTATTTTAGCGACACCCGACCCGCGCGGCGCGTACAGTCCCTTCGGCGGCCGAGACGGGGAACTCCGAGCGAAGAGCTCATCCCCCGCGCGGTCGCTGCGAACCGTGCCGATGCGGATCATCGAGACGTTCCATTCCCTTCAGGGGGAGGGCCCCCTGACCGGCGTTCGCACGACGTTCATCCGCACGGCTCGCTGCAACCTGAGGTGCACGTGGTGCGACACGAAGTACTCCTTCGGGCCCGGCCGCGAACGGTCGATCGCCTCCCTCCTCCAGGAGGTCGAGCGCAACCGGACCGAGCACGTTTGCCTGACCGGCGGCGAGCCGCTGCTCCAGCGAGAGAGCCTCGGGCTGGTGCGGGCCCTGAGCGCCCGCGGGTTCACCACGGTGATCGAAACCGGGGGTTCGCTGGACGTCCGGCCCTACCTCGCGATCCCGAAGGTGATCCTGAGCGTCGACATCAAGTGCCCCGGGTCCCGGATGGAGTCGCGCAACCTCTGGTCGAACCTGCCTCGATTGCGCCCACGGGATGTCGCGAAGTTCGTGATCGCCGATCGCGCGGATTATCTCTACGCGCGTCGGGCGCTCGCCGAGCATCCGACCCGCGCGCAGGTGATCTTCCAGCCGGTGTGGGGTTCGCCCCCCGGTCGGCTCGCCGACTGGGTCCTTGCCGATCGGCTCAACGCCCGGGTCATGCTCCAAGAGCACAAGGTCCTCTGGGGCGACGTGCCCGGCCGCTGAGGAGCCGCTTTCGGAGGCCCGGGAGCGGGCCCGAGCCCTAATGAGCCTGCCGACTTCGACACCTCGGTACGATGGGAGCCCAACCGTCCGTCGGTCCGCAGGGCGTCGGCGGCCTCGTCGCCGACTTCGGGAAGGCCCGTTCGATGGTGTTTCCGCGGGTGGTCCTCGCAGGTCACGGCGTGCTCGGCGAGATCGGATCGATGTGCACCGACTTCGGCTTCGGCAAGCGGGGGGCGATCATCACCGGGCCGACGACCCTGTCCCTCGCGGGCCAGCGATGCGCCGACCTCCTCGCCGGATCGGGGTTCGAGATCGTCACGGCGATCGCCCACGAGGCGACCGAGGACGAGGTCGAGCGCGTTCGGAAGGAGATCCAGCCGACCCATCCGGGGTTCATCATCGCGGTCGGTGGCGGCTCGAAGATCGACATTGCCAAGGTCCTCGCCGACCGGCTCCGGCTACCGTTCGTGAGCGTCCCCACGTCGGCGGCCCACGACGGGATTTCGAGCCCTCGGGCGTCCCTGCACGGCGCCAAGACCTCGACCAGCATCCAGGCCGCGGTCCCGCTCGGAATCCTCGCGGACACGGAGGTCATCATCCGAGCGCCGTTCCGCCTGCTCGCCTCCGGATGCGCGGACGTCGTCAGCAACCTGACCGCGCTCCTCGACTGGAAGCTCGCGGTACGACTCAAGAACGAGGAATACTCGAGCACGGCGGCCACGCTCGCGGAGTACGCCGCCCAGGAGATCGTCGATCACGCCACCTACATCAAGCCGAACCTGGAGGAATCCGCCTGGATCGCGATCCGCCCGCTCCTCGTGGCGGGGATCGCGATGAGCGTCGCCGGGTCCTCCCGTCCCTGCTCGGGGAGCGAGCATCTTTTCAGCCACGCCCTCGATAAGATCGCGGCGCACCCCGGCCTCCATGGGGAGCAGTGCGGGATCGGCGCGATCATGATGATGAACCTGCACGGGGGCGATTGGCGGCGCATCCAGCGGACCCTCCGGGCGCTCGGCGCTCCCACGAACGCCGAGCAGATCGGCGTGACCGCCGACGAGGTCGTCCAAGCGCTGGCATCGGCCCATTCGATCCGACCCGAACGGTACACGATCCTCGGCGCCAACGGCCTCACGCGCGAGGCCGCCCTGCGCCTCGCCCGCGTGACGGAGGTCATCGGCTGATGGCCGAGATCACGCTGATCGCCCGCGCGGAAGCGCGGGAGGGCTACGAGTTCATCTACCAGGGGGGGGCCCCCGTCTGCCGGACCTGCCCGTACCGGCAGGCGTGCCTCACGCTCGATCCGGGCCGGCGCTACTCGATCGTCCGGGTCCGGCCGATCACCCACCCGTGCGCGTTGCAGGAGGTGGACGCCAACGTGGTCGAGGTGCGCCCGGTCCCGCGCACGCTCGTTGTCGAAGCGCGCGCGGCGACCGTCGGCGCCCGCGTCGACGTCGGCCGCTATCCGTGCGCCCGCCTCGACTGCGCCCACTGGTCGGTGTGCGCCGGACCATCGCTCCCGTCCAAGCAGCAGTACCACATCGAGCGCGTCGACGCCGCTCCGGTCGACTGTCGCATCGGCAGAACGCTC
>JAJYYT010000293.1 GCA_021800645.1 Actinomycetes bacterium | reverse complement strand
GAGCAGGCGGCGCAGCCATTCGTCGATCCCCACCCGGCTGGATCGGATCCGTATGCCTCCGCTGCTCCGGCTGATCGAGCACTCGACGACGCCACGGTCCATCGTCGCGTCGAACTGCTCGTCGCCGAGCCGGATCGACAACTGCCGGATCTCCTCGGACTTACGGAAGCGGCCCGCGCGCTCGACCGCGAGGCGGTCGCCGAGCGCGTCGGAGAGGCGGGTCACGAGTGCTCGTAGGAGCACGCGCACGTCTCCGCCGTCCGCGCGCAGCAACGATGCGAGAAGGTCCAGGTCGAGCTCCTGGTCTCCCTCTCCGAGGTCTGGCACCACGCCACGAAGGCTACAGGCAGGGCGCCCTGATCGCTATCGCCTCGGCGCAGTCGACCTCAGCTGGGTTCCGGGCCCGTCCAGAGCTCATAGCTGATCCCCCAGGGCGCCCGCTCGACGCGTGGCCGGGCAGGGACGCGCAGGCCGGCGCCGCGTGCTCGGGGCCGTCATTCTTCACTTTGCCTGCTACGTCCTCTCCGCCCCATGTGCCATCCCCTGCAGAATGCGCACTCGTAGACGCCGAGAGGGGCGTGCCACATTCTCGAGCGCTCCTCCGCGGCGACGATCGCGTCCTGGCGCGTGGGGTAGCGCACCTTCGGCCGGCCGTCGGCGCGCCAGTGCGACGCGTCGAGCGTGAGCGGGCGATGCGGCAGATGGCGGGACATGCAGGCATAGTCTGCCTGCGCGGCGACGGACCTCCTCGCAACCGTCCGCTCCACGCAACCGATCGCTCGGCGCAACCGATCGCTCGGCGCATTCGGGCTGCCCGCGCCTTTCCGCACGTAGACCGACAAATATGTCGAGGAAGCCTCGTAATCGGCGATACCGTTGCGATCGCGTGAAGAAGTCGCTTTCATCATGCGCGTAGTTGCGATCCGCGAGAAGTGTGCAGTGGGATGGACGCAGGCTTCCGAGCGGCCTTCGGCGCAATGGCGCTGCACACCGGTTGCAGGTGAAAGTCCCAATGTCCCAGCAGAGCGACCAAATTTGTGTCGCCGCTTGACCACGGTGCAGCCGATCGCCTAGAACGGCAGTCCCGTGACCGTCCTGTGGCGTGCCATTACGGCTGCGACGGCTGCTTTGGAGTCGATGTGCCAGGTCGCGGCGTCGGCGGTGAGAGCCGTCGCGCCCGCCCTGAGCAGCGTCGGTGCGGCGGCCGTGCTGATTGCAGCGCTGTGGGTTCACGTCGCGCCTGCAGGTGCGAGCTCGATCGGCACGCTTCAGCAGCAGGCTGCGGCGCTTTCTCACCAGATGCTGCTGGAGCAGCTGCAGATCGGTGGCTTCGATCAGCAGCGTGCGGTCGACGCTGCGCGCGTCACCGCAGATGGCGCCCAGCTCCAGCAGCTGCAGACAGAGCTCGGCGCGACCCGCCGCCGGATCGGATCCGATCTCACCGAGCTGCGTGACGCCGCGGTAACGGCGTACGTCGAGGGCGGCACGCAGGCGGACGGGGCGAGCTCCACGTTCGCGGCGAGCCCCTCGAACGGCGCCTCGTCGGTCTACGCCCAGGTCTTGACCGGGGACCTCAGCGTGGCGCTCGCGAAGCTACAGACGGACCGGCAGGCGTTGCACAACGAAGAGGCGGCACAAGCCCAGATCGCAGCACAGGCGCAGAGCGCGCTGGGGAGCGCCGACGCAGCCCTCGCCTCGGCGCAGGCAACGGAGCAGGCGCTCGCGCAGCAACGTGCCAGCATTACCGGCGAGCTCGCCGTCGCCGTCGCCCAGCAGCAGGCGCAGCAGGCCGCCGCAGCTCGCGCGGCCGCAGCTCGCGCCGCCGCGGCGATCGCAGCAGCGGCGCCCTCGGGAGCCCCGCCGCCGGCAGCCCCCCCAGCGGCGCCGGCAGGCTCCACGAGCGGGGCACCCCAGTTGAACGCCTTCCTCCAGTGCGTGATCCAAGCGGAGTCGAGCGGGAACTACCAGGCGATCTCCCCGACAGGGCAGTACATGGGCGCCTTCCAGTTCTCGCAGCCCACCTGGAACGAGGCCGCGCAGCTCGCGGGCTTGCCCGCACTCATCGGCGTGCCGCCCTACGACGCCTCCCCGGCCGACCAGGACCTTCTCGCGATCGCGCTGTACAACGCCGACGGGCAGCAGCCCTGGTACGACCCCTGCCGGAACTGAGGGGGCACGTCCGATCGCGTAGGGTGCGGTCAATGACGACGGGCGTAGCGGTGGTGACCGGGGCGACGAGCGGCATCGGAGAGGCGACGGCGCGGCGCCTCGGCGCCCTGGGGTTCGACGTGATCATCGGTGCGCGTCGTGAGGGCAGGCTTCGAGAAGTCGCCGGCGACATCGGCGCGCGCTGGGCAGTCTTGGACGTCGCGGACCCCCTGTCGGTCGAGCGCTTCTGCGCGGATATCGACGAGTGCCGCGTGCTGGTCAACAACGCGGGCGGTGCGCTCGGGCTCGATCCGATCGAAGAAGCCGACGAGGACGAGTGGCGAGCGATGTACGAAGTGAACGTCCTCGGCACGTTGCGGATGACCAAGAGGCTCCTGCCGCTCCTCGAGGCGAGCGGAGACGGACACGTCGTCACTGTGGGCTCGGTCGCCGGCTACGAGCCCTACGTCGGGGGGGCAGGGTACAACGCGGCGAAGTTCGCAGAACGCGCCTTTTCGCGGGTCCTGCGCATGGAGCTTCTCGGCCGCCCGGTCAGGGTGTCGGAGGTCGCCCCCGGCTTGGTCGAGACCGAGTTCAGCAAGGTGCGCTTCCACGGAGACGCCGAACGCGCCGAGGCCGTGTACCGAGGCGTGACCCCGCTCAGCGCCGACGACGTGGCCGAGTGCGTGGCCTTCATCGTCACCAGGCCGCCTCATGTGAACATCGACACTCTCGTCGTGCTCGCTCGCGACCAATCGGGGCCGGCGAATGTCTACCGGAGGGAGGACGGCAATTGAGCGCGCTCGCGGACCTCTTCGCCCGCGCAGACGTTCGTGCGGCACAGCGGCTCCACAGCGTCGGTGATGCTCGCCGCGCGGCGCGGAGGCGTCTTCCGGCCGTGGTGTTCGATTACATCGACGGCGCAGCGGACGACGAATTGACGATGAGGCGCAACGAGTCCGCGTTCACGAGGGTCACCTTTTGCCAGAAGACGGGGTTGGGCAAGATCGTCCCGAGCCTGCGGACCTCGGTGCTCGGGAGAGCAGTCGACCTTCCAGTGTTGCTCGCGCCCTGCGGTCTCGTCCGGCTCATGCACGCCGACGGAGCGGTTGGGGTCGCACGGGCCGCCGCTTCGCGAGGCTCGGTGTCGATCCTGAGCACCGTGGCAGGGACCCCGGTCGAGACCGTCGCCGCCGAGTCGGGCACGCCGATTTGGTTCCAGCTCTATGCAGCAGGAGGACTGCTCGAGGCGGACGCGCTGTGCGACCGCGCCGCCGCCGCAGGAGCGGAGGCCCTGGTCGTCACCGTCGACACCCCCGCGACTGGCAACCGCGAGCGCGACGTCCGGCACGGCGTCGCACCGCCGCTGCGGATCGACGCACACAATGCGGCCCCGCTCGGCGCGCAGGTGCTCATGCGGCCGCGTTGGGCTGCCCAGCTCGCAGCTACCGGCGTGCGCCTGTCCCGCAGAGATGCGATCCCGTTCGGGA
>JAJYYT010000292.1 GCA_021800645.1 Actinomycetes bacterium | reverse complement strand
GGCTACCACCTGGACGACATCAACCTCGCACTGGGCAACCTGGTGGAAGACGTCCGGGCCGCGGAGGCGACCTACGCGAGCCATCGCTGAGCGGGACCGTAGACAGGAATGAGAGACGCCGGCCTCGCTCTCATCGGCTCGAGTCTTTCGATCGGGGTTGTCGCCGTGGTGGTGTTGCACCTGCCGGTGGCGAACGCAGCGCCACCGCGTAGGGTCTGAATACTGGATCCCACTGCTGAACAGGCCGTTCGCGTGGAGGGCCGGAGCGGCTAGCGCCCGCCTTCACCACGGGAACGCCCGATCGTCTGCCTCACGAGCTCTGGTCGGTCGCCTACCTCGTCGCCGTCAGGAGCTGGATTCGGCTTCGGCCATTGCCTTGATGCGTCCGAGCGTCTGGCGCATGGCCTGCTCCCGGCGGCGGTCCCGGTCAGCCATGAAATAGTCCTCGACGATGTGGGCGGAGATCGGCAGCCAGTGGACCTCGAAGGACTCGACCAGGTCCACCCCGCCGCCGGAAGGCTCGAGGCGGTAGCACCAGGTGGCCATCTCCCTTCCCCGCACCAGAGTGGACCAGCTGAGCTCCTTCTCGGGCACTGCGGTCTTCACCTGGCAGGCGACCGACCACTTCATGCGCCCGTAGCGGTTCCAGCCTCGAAAGCGCGCCCCGGGCGTGGCCGGCGAAGATGCGCCGTCCTCCCGTCCTGCTGGTCACCGGCCAGTCCGAAGCTGGCGAGGTCCTCCCGGAACAGCCTGAGCACCTCGAGCGCCTTGGCGTAGGAGGCCTCCGAGGGCTCGAAGCCGGGGATCGTCCGCTGGAACAGCAGCTGGTAGCGGACCGGGTCCTGCGTGCAGAAGTCGAAGTAGAGGCGAAACTCTCCCCGCAGCCGCTCTCGGGGCTTCTTCGGGAGGTCGGCCTGACGCTCCTTGATGAGCTCGATGAGCTCGTCGTTGCCCTGGGCGAACATGGCGTCGTAGATCTCGTTCTTCGACGCGAAGTACGAATACAGCGACGGCACCCGCATCCCGACCCGGGCCGCCACGTCCGCAAGCAAGAGGAGAGCCGCAGGCCTCAGCTTCGCCGGAGGGCGGCGGTCCCCACGCCGCTCGTCTCCATCGAGCCGTGGCGCATCCCCGCAGGAGACCGCAGACCCTCGGCCAGGGACCTCGCGCGCTCCGAGAGGACGAGGTTCCCCTTCTGGTCGAACTTCTCCTGGGCCGCCACGCACGACGTGTGCGCGCCTTGCGCGTCGCCGAGCACAAGCTGGATCTCGGCGAGGTCGAGCAGGCCCTTCCCCTGGAGGTCCAGCTGGTCGGACTCCTCGATCAGCGCCAGCGTGGCGGTCATCTCTTCGCGCGCCTGCTCTCGCCGGCCGCGGCGTGCGAGGAGCTTGGCGTTCACGCAGCGCCAGAGGAACTGGGCACCGACGTCGTCGGGCGAGGCCACCTCACGCGCCCGGAGCACGAACCGGTCGGCGCTCTCGTAGTCCTCCTGACGGTACAGGACGTCGGCGAGCATCGCCGCGGTCATCGCGATGAAGCTGTGCTCGCCCATCTCCTCGAGCGACGTGAAGTCCCGGCAGAGCTCGGCCTCGGCGGCGTGCAGGTCGCCTGCGAGGACCTCGATGTCCGCCGAGTCGAGTGAGGTGAGCGCCGCGCAGAGGCGCCAGCCGAACTCCTCGAGCGAGGCGCGGCTCTTCCGGTAGAGCTGCCTGGCCCTGTCGAAGTTCCCCCGCATGGCCTCCAGGTGCCCCAGCGCGGCCTCGGCGATCGCCGTGGACTTGCAGTCGTCGCGCGCGCGGGCGAGGACGGACTCGCAGATCGCCAGGGCCTCCTCGACGGGCGTCGAGCCGAACACCGCCACACCGGCGAGCGACCCGAGGAAGCTCCGCGCGAGCACGTCGTCACCGGCGGCGGCGGCGTGCTCGCTCGCCCGCTCGGCGGACTCGGAGCCCCGTCCGTACTGCAGAACGTCCCACTGGAGGTACGCGACGAGGCGCCACGCACGCGCGAGCCCTGCGTGGTCGCCGTCGGCGTCGAGGGCCGGCATCATCGCTTCGACCTCCGACAGCACCCCCTCGCGGCGCTCGGGCCCCGTCGTGTAGCGCAGGTAGAGCGTGGCGAGCCTCGCCGTGCGCGCCAACTTCGCGTCACCGAGCAGCAGCGCGGCTTCTCGAGCGTCGTTCAGCGCACGGGCGGCCGCCTCGAGCTCTCCCGCCTCGGCGAGCGCCTCCCCGGCGTCGAGGAGGAGGCGGGGACGTCTCGGGTCGCGCTCGTCGAGCATCGCGGAGGCACGCCGCAAGAGGTTCGCCGCGGCGGGCATGTCCCCGCGGCTCCGCGCGCGGGAGCCCGCGGACGAAAGGTGTCCCGAGGCGCGGATGCCGAGAGACCTCCCCGCCTCCGTCAGGGGCCCGAGCTCCATCAGGCTCCGGTAGGCCTGCTCGAGGTGGTAGCCGATGAGCTCTTCGACCTCGGCGAGGCGAGACCCGCTCCGCTCTGCCAGCCACTCCCCGAACCGCTCGTGCAAGCCGGCCCGATTGCGCTTGAGCAGGCGGTCGTAGGCGACGCTGCGCACGAGCGCATGCGCAAACTCGTGGCTCGCTTCCCAAGGGTCGGCTCCGTCGCCGGTGAGCCCCGCGACGCCGTCGAGCCCCGCGACGCCGTCGAGCCCCGCGACGCTCTCGAGCCGGCGCTCGTCCCCTCTTTTGCCGAGCGCGGGCCGCCCGCGCACGAAGCGCTTCGTCTCGAGGGCGGCCAGGGCGGCGGTGATCGCTGCCGTCTCCTCCCCTGGGGGTGCGAGCGCCACGAGCTCGCTCGTGGCGAATTCCATCCCGATCACCGACGCCCTGGTGAGCACCGCGAGGTGCTGGGACCCGAGAAGGTCGAGCCGTGAGGCCAAAAGGGCCGCGATGCTCTCTGGGATCGCGAGGTCGGCCGCCGCCCCGACGAAGCTCGTCCGTCCGCCCTCTGTGCGGAGCACCCCCTCGTCGACGAGCATCGAGAGGATCTGCTCGACGTAGAGCGGGTTCCCCCCGGCCACCGAGGTAATCCGGCGCTCGAGGGCCTCGGGAAGCTCCGCCTTCCCGACCAGGTTCTTCACGACGGTGGCGCTGTCGGTCGCCGACAGCTCGGCGAGCTCGATACGGCGTGCGTTGCCCCGGGTCTCGCACCACCCCGGACGCTCGTCGAGGAGCTCGTGGCGGGCCGCGCACACAAGGAAGACGGGGGCGCCGCTCGAGACGTCGACCACGTGCTCGATGAGGTCGAGCAGCGTCGGCTCCGCCCAGTGGATGTCCTCAAAGACCACGACGAGCGGGCGATGCGCGCCCAGGGTCTCGAGGAGAGTCCGCGCGGCCCACATGAGCTCGTCCTTGCCGTAGTGGACCTCCGAGAGCCCCATCACGGACGCGAGCCGGTCGGCCACGTCCCCTCGCTCGGGCCCGGCGAGCTCCTCGAGCTTCTCCAGCGTGCGGGCGTCGTCGTCGTCGTCGTCGATCCCCGCGGCTTGCCGCACGACCTCGATGAGCGGAAGGAAGGTCGCACCGTCCCCGTAGGAGAGGCACCGCCCCCGGAGCACCCGGGCGTCGTCGCCGATCGAGCGGACGATCTCCGCCACGAGCCGCGACTTGCCGAGGCCGGCCT
>JAJYYT010000291.1 GCA_021800645.1 Actinomycetes bacterium | reverse complement strand
CTGGGGCTCGGGCACCGGTTGCTCGACGTCCCGGTCTCCGAGCTCTCCGGAGGCCAGCGCGCCAAAGCAGCGCTCGCCTCGCTGCTCCTCTCCCGCTTCGACGTGCTCCTCCTGGACGAACCGACCAACGACCTGGACTTCGACGGGCTCGAACGGCTCGAGGCGTTCATCGGGGCGCGTACGGGCGGCCTCGTCGTCGTCTCGCACGACCGCGCGTTCCTCGATCGCGCGATCTCCTCGGTCCTCGAGATCGACGAGAGCAGCCACCGGGCGGTCCACTACGAAGGAGGGTTTGCCGCCTATCTCGCGGCGCGGGCGACCGCGCGCCGCCACGCCGATCAGCGTCACGAGGCCTACGTCGCGGCTCGTGAGCGCCTGCGTGCCAGAGAGCGCGAGCAGCGCCAATGGGCGGTGCAGGGTGCCCGGCGCCAGCGCAAGAAGCCGAGCGACGGCGACAAGGCGCAGCGCGACTTCCGCGTCAACCGGACCGAGAAGCAGGCGTCGAAGGTCCGCATCACCGAGCGCGCGATCGAGCGGCTCCAGGTCGTGGAGAAGCCATGGGAGGGGTGGCGGCTCAACCTCGATCTGGCGACCGCACCCCCGTCGGGCGACGTGGTCGCGCGCCTCGAGCGCGCCGTCGTCGTTCGCGGCGAATGGCGTCTCGGGCCTGTGGACCTCCTCGTCTCGTACGGTGAGCGCATCGCGCTGCTCGGGCCGAACGGCGCGGGCAAGTCGACCCTCCTCGCCGCGCTGGTCGGACGGGCCCGGCTGGACGAGGGCACACGCGTGCTCGGGCCCTCGGTGGTGATCGGCGAGCTCCACCAAGGGCGCGGGCGCTTCGTGCCCGGCGCCCACACGCTCGGGGAGCAGTTCCTCGCGACGACGGGCCTCGACCGGTCCGAGAGCCGGTCGTTGCTCGCGAAGTTCGGCCTCGGCGCCGACCACACCGGCCGGCCGGCGGCGTCCCTGTCTCCGGGGGAGCGCACGCGCGCAGAGCTCGCCTTGCTCATGGCGGAGGGGACCAACTGCCTCGTGCTCGACGAGCCGACCAACCACCTCGACCTGCCGGCCATCGAGCAGCTGGAGGCGGCGCTCTCGTCGTGGCCGGGCACCCTGCTGCTCGTCACCCACGACCGGCGCCTCCTCGAGTCGGTGGCGCTCACCCGGCGGATCTCGATCAGCGGCGGGGCCGTCGTCGAGGACACCGCTGCCTGAGCCCGAGCATCATCGCGGGGCCGGATCTCGTCGCCCGCCCACTTGCTGCCCCGAGCCGACCGGGACGTCGGTCCCGACGAACGGTCCCCGGGAGATGAACCGCCCTCTGCCCTCGCGGCCTTTGAACTCGCCGTGCTCGACCACCACCTCGCCGCGGGAGAGCACCGTGTCCACCCCGCCGGTCAGCTCGGTCCCCTCGTAGGCGGAGTAGTCGACGGCCATGTGGTGGGACTCGACGGACAGCGTGTGGCGGCGTTGGGGGTCGTAGACGACGAGGTCTGCGTCCGCCCCCGGCAGGAGCGACCCCTTCTGGGGATAGAGGCCGAACAGGCGGGCCGGGGCGGTCGAGGTGATCTCCACCCAGCGCGCGAGCGAGAGCCTCCCGGCAACCACGCCCTGGTAGACGAGGTCCATCCGGTGCTCGACGCCGGGGAGGCCGTTCGGGATCTTGGAGAAGTCGCCGCGACCCAGCTCCTTTTGGTCCTTCATGCAGAAGGGGCAGTGGTCGGTGGCGACGACCGACAGGTCGTCGGTGCCGAGCCCGCGCCAGAGCGCCTCGTGGTGCGCAGCCTCGCGGATGGGCGGCGAGCAGACGTACTTGGCTCCTTCGAAGCCGGGCTGCGCCATGAGCGACGCGTCGAGGAACAGGTACTGCGGGCAGGTCTCCGCGAACACCGGTCTTCCGGCGTCGCGCGCGGCCGCCACCTCCGCGAGCGCCTCCATCGCCGAGAGGTGGACGATGTAGAGCGGGCAGTCCGCGACACTTGCGAGGACGATCGCCCGGTGGGTCGCCTCCCCCTCCAGGGCCGGCGGGCGGGACTCGCCGTGCATCCGCGGCTCGCCGAGACCACGGGCGAGCGCCTGGGCCACGAGCACGTCGATCGCGATGCCGTTCTCGGCGTGGATCATCACCACCGCCCCGTTCGCGGACGCCGCCTGCATCGCCCGGAGGATCTGCCCGTCGTCGGAGTAGAAGACCCCTGGATAGGCCATGAACAGCTTGAAGCTCGTGACACCGTCTTCGACGAGCCCGTGCATCTCCTCCAAGACGGCGTCGTTCACGTCCGACAGGATCATGTGGAAGCCGAAGTCGATCGCGCAGTGCCCCTCGGCGCGTCCCATCCAGGTCTCGAGGCCTTCGCGCGCGGACCCTTTGCGTGGCTGGATGGCGAAGTCGACGATCGTGGTCGTGCCGCCGTAGGCAGCCGCCCGGGTGCCGGTGAAGAACGTGTCCGAGGAGTGGGTGCCGCCCACGGGCGACTCCATGTGGGTATGGACGTCGACCCCGCCGGGCACCACGAGCTTCCCGGACGCGTCGATGCGCCGGATCTCCCCAGGCACAGGGAAGCTGCCGGGTGCGAGCAGAGCGGCGACACGCCCGTCGTCGACGACCACGTCGGCCGCCCCCGCGCCCTGCGCGGTCACGACGGTTCCGCCTTCGACGAGGACCCGGCTCATGGGGCGGTCAGCGGGGCGGTCAGCGGGGGGTCGACCATCACGGCCGTGGGCGGTGCCCCGAGGCGGCCGAGCCTCACGGTGTCCGACATCAGGATCCCCCCTTTTCCTTCGCCATCAAGGTGATCACGTCGAAGACGATCGTCGCCGCCGCGAGCGCAGTGACTTCCGCGTGGTCGTAGGCGGGGGCCACCTCGACGACGTCGCCGCTCACGAGCGCCATGCCCTCGAGCCCGCGCAGGAGGTGGAGGAGCTCCCTGCTCGTCATGCCGCCCATCTCGGGGGTGCCGGTCCCTGGCGCGAACGCCGGGTCGAGGACGTCGATGTCCACCGAGAGGTACACGGGCGCGTCGCCGACGCGGCGCCTGATGGTGGCCACCGTCTCTGCGAGGCCTACGCGGTCGATGTCGCCGACCCGCACGATCTGGAAGCCGAACGCCGCGTCGTCGCGCAGGTCGAGGGCGTCGTAGACCGGGCCCCTCGTGCCCACGTGGACGGAGCGGTCCTCGATGAGCAGCCCCTCCTCGAAGGCCCGGCGAAAGACCGTGCCGTGCGTCACCGGGGAGCCGAAGTAGGTGTCCCAGGTGTCGAGGTGCGCGTCGAAGTGCACGAGCGCGACCGGCCCGTGGCGCTCGTGCACGGCGCGCAGCAGCGGCAGCGCGACCGTGTGGTCGCCACCGATCGTGACGAGCCGGGACCCGTTGGCCAGCACCTCGCGCGCGTGGTCCCGGATCTGGTCGATCGCCACTGTCAGCTGGAACGGGTTGGCAGGAACGTCGCCCGCGTCCACAACCTGGACGTGGTGGAGGGGGGAGATGCCGAGCTCGGGATGGTAAGCCGGACGGATGTTGCGCGAGGCCGTCCGCACGGCGACCGGGCCGAACCGGGCGCCCGGGCGGTACGAGGTACCGCCGTCGAACGGGGCACCGAGCACGGCGATGTCGTAGTCGTGGCACTCGTCGATCGTAGGAAG
>JAJYYT010000290.1 GCA_021800645.1 Actinomycetes bacterium | reverse complement strand
TAGACAGTAACGATCCTGGCTCACGGCTCATCGTCCCTGGTGAGGGCCCAAAAGTGATGGAAGGGAGCCGTAACTTCGGTCTAGGTGTGCTACGAGGTCAGCACCGTCGAGACCCACCTCGTCCTGTCCGAGGGGAGCGCGGCGGACGATCGAGCTCGAGCACGAGACCGGCCCTGCTGAGGTGGAAAAGCTGGAACACATCCCGCAGGTGCGCTCGGCAAGGGTGAAGCAGGTGGACGGCGGACCCCGTAACCGGACCTCGGACCTCGACCAGGTTGCCCGCCGAGGTCTCGGCGGCCCCGGTTGTGCGTATCCGCTTCTCCACGGCGGTGGCAACAACGTCCGACCGGGTCCTCTCGAGTGGCGTGGCCCAGAGCCACCACGAGATCGCAAGCCGGAACCGGCACCGTCCCCACCTTCCCAGCCGGCACCGTCCCAGAGAACCCGACGCTTGCGAACGCAGCCCTGGTGGACGCAGCCCTGGTGGACGCAGCCATGGCTGCGACGGCCGACTCTGGGACCGCAAGAGCGACGATACCGACGAGCGACGCCGCTGCCAGGGCCACGGCGAACCCCGCTCCGACGGGGATCGGCACTCTCCTTTGTCTCCTGTCTCGGGCGACGGCCCTCCTCGCCTCCTTGCCGCCGAAGGCTACGGCCACGGCACGGCTTGGGCGGCGTCTGGCAATGGCCGACGCCTGGCAATGGCAGACGTGGCAATGGACGGTGGGCCGAAGGCGGGTCGGGGGACCGCCGACGAGGTCAGATCGCTCCCGGAGGCCGAATGGCGGTGGCCCGGGACGGCGTCGCGTGGCAGCTCTGTAGTGTGGCAGGGGCCGGTATGCACCACGCGCTTCTCAAGGACCCCGAGGCGGGCTCCTGCCTCACTGGACAGGAGCGCTGACGTGCCCACGGAGCTGCTCTATCTCCGCGATGCCTACCTCGTCGACGTCCGCGCGACGGTCACCGCTGTCGACGGTAACCGGGTGACGCTCGACAGGACTGTCTTCTACCCCACTGGCGGCGGCCAGCCGCACGACACGGGCACCCTGGCACGCGCACGGGTGGTCGACGTCCGCAAGGAGGGGGAGGAGGTGTGGCACGTCCTTGAGGGACCGCCGCCCGACGTCGGCGAGACCGTGGACGGCCGTCTCGACTGGGGGCGTCGTCACGCACTGATGAGGACCCACACCGCGCTGCACGTCCTGTCCGGGGTGATCTGGCACGAGTGGGGCAGGGCCGTCACCGGAGGCAACATGGAGCCGCTCAGCGCTCGGATGGACTTCGAGTTCGATCCGCTCCCCGAGGGGTTCGGCGCGGCCGTCGAGAGCCGCGTGAACGAGGAGCTCGCCGCGGCGCGACCGATCGAAGTGCGGTTCGTGCCACGCGAGTCGGCGCTCGCGGACGAGGACCTCATCCGGACGAAGGTGAACCTGGTTCCCCCCTCCGTGACCGAGCTTCGGGTGATCGACATCGTCGGCCTGGACAGGCAGGCGGACGGCGGGACGCACGTCCGAAGAACGGACGAGGTGGGCAGGATCCGCGTGGTCAAGACGGAGTCGAAGGGAAAGGGGAACAAGCGCATCCGCCTCGAGGTCCTCGACTGATGGCGCGGCAGATGGCACGCGTTGACACCGCTGCACGTTCGGCGGGTGCGGCCCCGCCATCACGCGTCGTCGTCACCGCCGGGCACGTCGACCACGGCAAATCGACGCTCGTCGAGTGGCTGACGGGCACGCATCCCGACCGGCTGGAGGAGGAGCGGCGGCGGGGCCTCACCATCGACCTCGGCTTCGCGTCCACCGTCCTTTCCTCGGGCATCGAGATCGGGGTCGTCGACGTCCCGGGCCACGTCCGGTTCCTGAAGAACATGGTCGCAGGAGTGGGTGCCGTCGACGCATGTCTCTTCGTGGTCGCGGCGACCGAGGGGTGGAAGCCACAAACCGAGGACCATCTTCGGATCCTCGACGTCGTCGGCGTGCGGCGCGGCGTGGTGGCGCTGACGTACGCGGCGTCTGTCGACGCCGATCGGCTGGGCGTTGCGCGCGACGAGATTGCATCACGAGTCTTGGGAACGTTCCTGGAGGACGCGCCCGTCGTGGCCGTAGACGTGCCCGCCGGGCTTGGCCTCGACGGCCCGGGCGGCCTGCGCGAGGCCATCGGCGCGATGGTCGCCTCGGTGCCGCCGGCACCGGACCGAGGGCGCCCGAGACTGTGGATCGACCGCTCGTTCTCGATCCACGGCGCGGGTGCGGTGGTGACCGGCACCCTCGCGGGTGGCACCGTCGCGGTCGGTGACCGCCTGGACATCGTCTCTTCTGCGGCGGACGCTCCTGTGGCGGTGCGTGTCCGCGGGCTCGAGAGCTACGGGAGACGCCTCGACTCGGCCGAGCCCGGTCGCCGCCTCGCGGTGAACCTCGCCGGCGTCGACCACCACACGTCGGCGCGCGGCGCTGCGCTCGTGCACGCGCGTCAATGGCACCGCTGCACCGTGGCGGACGCGGACCTGGCGACGTGCCCCGGCCTTGGCCACCCGGTGTCGGCGCGCGGCGCGTACCTCGCTCACCTCGGCACCTCGGAGCAGGCGATCAAGTTGCGCGTGCTCGGACCGAGCGACGAGATCTCCCCCGGGTCCAGCGGCAAGGTCCGTCTTTGGCTCACCGCGGCCCTGCCGCTGGCTCCTGGCGACCGCTTCGTGCTGCGCGATGCCGGCCGAAAGGAGGTGATCGGCGGAGGCACGCTGCTCGACGTGGCCCCCGTCCTGCCGATCTCGAAGGCTGAACCAAGCATCTCAGTCGCCCGAGTGGTCTCCGAGCGCGGCTGGGTCGACACCGACGAGCTGGAGCGGCTCACGGGATCTCCTGCGACGCCGACGTTGGGACGCTGGGTGGTCGATCCGGAGGTGCTCCAGCGCATGCGAGCGTCGGTGATCGAGCGCGTGCGCAGTGCCGGCGCGCCAGGGCTCGACCTCTCCGTTCTCGACGAGCGCGAGCGTGCCGTGGCCGCGACCCTCGACGACCTCACCGTGTCGCACGGGATCGCGCGCGCGCGACCCGTCGAGGGTCCCTCACGCGACCGTCCCGCGGAGGCACGGACGCATGCCGCCGAGACCAAGCCCTCCGACCCCGCAGCCATCGACGCTCGCGGTGAGGACGCCGGCCACCCGGCGGTCGACGCGGACCTCCTCGACCACCCCTTCCTTGCGGCGCTGCGCCGCTCGCCGTTCGACCCGCCCCCGCCCACCGGGGTCGCACGCAACGATCTGCGGCGCCTCGTCCGAAGCGGCCTCGTCGTCGAGTCGAACGGGCTGTGGTACGCCGCGAGCGCCGTCGAGGAAGCCGCCATACGCGTCGCGGCGCTGCTCGAGCAGGCTCCCGCAGGCGTGAGAGTCTCCGACGTGCGCGACGCGCTGGGCGCGTCGCGACGAACGGTCCTCCCCTTGCTCTCGCACCTCGACGCGATCGGCGTGACCCGACGCAACGGTGACCTGCGCACCGCCGGGCCGAAGCTGCCGCTCCGATCCGCCGAGCCTTCGCACGAAGGAAGCATGCGGTGAAGAAGCATGCGCTGAAGCAGCCAGAGCCCGCCGGGTCGACCCAGGCGGTCGGGCTTGCCCAGTGGACCACCTGCGGAGGCTGCGCGGCGAAGTG
>JAJYYT010000289.1 GCA_021800645.1 Actinomycetes bacterium | reverse complement strand
TTCACGGCGGGGATCACGGGCGCGATGCAGGTCGCGACGCTCGTGATCATGACGAAGCTGGCGACGGCGTGACACAGGGCGTGGCTGCCCGTTCGTCGCTCCACGAGGGCGCGGGCGGTGGCGGGGCGGGCGACGAGCCACCCTCGGTGCTCGAGAGGCGGCTGCCTCCGGTGGCGGAGCTGATCGTGGCGTCGCTCGCGCTCATGCTCTCGGGGGGTGTCTACCTCGCGGCGCACCTCCCGCACCCGCCTCCCCTGGCGCCCGCCGTCGGGCTCCTCGCGGCCGGCGGAGCGCTCACCGTAGTGGCACTGGCGCTCCTGGCCGGGATCCGCCCGTTCGCGTGGGGCAGGTTCCTCCGGGTCGGTCGGTGGGCGCTGCTCGCCTACGTCGTACTGGCCGGCCTGCTCGGTTTCGTCTTCGTCTTCGACCACACGACCGGCACGACGCTCGCTGTCGTCGTCCTGACGCTGGTGGTCTTCGCTCTCGACGTGCCGACGGTGATCGCGTTCACCGTTGCTCGCTACGAAGAGCCCGAAAGGGGCGGGAGGCCGTAGCTACGCACCCGTCCTCGGCTCTCGGCGCGTGCTGATCAGGGGCCGCAGTTGGAGATGTTCATGGTCCCCGCCAGGCCGCTCCAGGTCCCGACCCTGACCCACACCTCCGCAGTGCCACACTGCAGAGCGGGCACGCTCCCGACGATCTCGGTGCCACTCCAGGAGATCACCGACGCGACTGCGTCGATCGCCGCGCCGGTGCCGCAGAACTCGCAGAAGGTCACGGCGCCTCCCGATGCGCTCCCGAGGTTGGTCCCGACGATCGTGAAGTGCCCGCCGGTCGGCGCGCTTGCTGGGGACAGTCCGGTGACCTCAGGTGGGCCCGGTGCCGTGACTGTGAACTCTGGCCACGAGCCGATGCCGGCTGGGCCCGCCTCCACCCCGGCCGAGTCCCACACGTCCGGCCTGGCCGGGCCCGATGGCAGGCCGGCGGGCACGACGACGACGATAGTGTCGTCGCTCCACCTGACGATGTCCGCAGAGAGCCCGGACCCGCCGCTCACCGGCGTGAAGGTCACGTGCCCGGTCGCCGATCCGAACGCCGAGCCGCTCAGGGTGACCTGGGTGCCCGCGGGACCGCTCGGAGGAGACAGTGCGGCGAGAACGGGCTCTGCCGGCGCTGCGGTCGTGGTGGTCGTGGGTGGCGGGGGGGTCGTCGAACGCGGGGGTGCGCTTCTCGGCGACGTCGCGGTGACCGGCGTGGAAGTCGCGGGCACCCGAGAGGTGGCGGAACTTCCGCTGCGTGGGGCGCCCCCACCCGCGCAGCCACTGAGCAAGGCTGCGATGAGCAGCCCGGCGAAGGTCGGTGCGAGCCTGCGCCTCGCATTGCTCGGACGGACGAAGCGAGCGTGTCCAGCGCTCGGCCGGGTCCCAGCCATGGACCGAATATCTAGCTCGGGTGGGGCTGTCCGATAGGGCCCAAGGACCCAAGATCGCAGTGAAGGGTGGGCCGATAGGCGCCGCTACCGCAGAAGGGGCGCACCAGGGGCGCACATTGCCTCGGTGGGTGAGGGATGCGCGGGCTCCTCAGCCGGCGCCTGTGCCGTCGCGGGGGAGGGGATCGAGATGGCGCTCACCTCTGCCGACGTAGAGCTGGCGGGGCCGGGAGATCTTCTGGTCCGGGTCCAAGATGCCCTCCTCCCACTGCGCCAACCACCCGGGGGTCCGCCCGATGGCGAAGAGCACCGGGAACATCTCGACGGGGAAGCCCATCGACTGGTAGATGATCCCCGAGTAGAAGTCGACGTTCGGATAGAGCTTGCGCTCGACGAAGTACTCGTCGTCGAGCGCGATCCTCTCGAGCTCGAGGGCGATGTCGAGGAGCCGGTTGCGCCCCGTCACCTCGAAGATCTCGTCGGCGATGCTCTTGATGATCTTGGCCCTGGGGTCGAAGCTCTTGTAGACGCGGTGCCCGAACCCCATGAGCCGCAGCTCTCCCCGCTTCGCCCGTGCGACGTGCTCGGCGACGTGCTCCACGGAGCCGATCTCCCTCAGCATCCGCAGCACCTGCTCGTTGGCGCCGCCGTGGAGGGGGCCGTAGAGCGCGGCCGCGGCCGCCGCCGCTGCCGAGTACGGGTCGGCGTGGGAGCTGCCGACCGCCCGCATCACGTTGGCCGAGCAGTTCTGCTCGTGGTCGGCGTGGAGCATGAACAGCACGTCGAGCGCCCGCTCGAAGACGGGGTTGGGCTGGTATTTCAGCTCGGTCGCCTTCCACATCATGTTCAAGAAGTTGCCGGCATAGGAGAGGTCGTCGTCGGGGTAGGCGTACGGGAGGCCGACCGCGTAGCGATAGGCGAACGCGGCCAGGGTGGCGATCTTCGCGGTGAGCCGCACCATCTGCAGGTGGCGCACCTCTTCGTCGAAGATCTGCTTGGCGTCGGGGTAGAAGGTCGAGAGCGCCGCGAGGGTGCTCACCAGGATCCCCATCGGGTGTGCGTCGTGGTGGAACCCGTCGATGAACTTCTTGATGTTCTCGTGGATCAGCGTGTGGTGGGTGACGGCCTGCATCCAGGTCTCGAGCTCGGCCCCCGACGGCAGCTCGCCGTTCATGAGGAGGAACGCCACCTCGAGGAAGGTGGAGCGCTCGGCCAGCTCCTCGATCGGGTACCCGCGGTAGAGGAGGATCCCTCGCTCGCCGTCGATGAACGTGATGGCGCTCTTGCAGCTCGCCGTGTTCAGGAACGCCGGGTCGTAGGACATGAGACCGGCGTCGTCGTCGGACACCTTGATCGCCCGCAGGGCCGTCGCGTGGACGGCTCCGTCCTCGATGGGGACGTCGTAGGTCCGCCCGGTCCGTCGGTCCACGACCGACAGGGTCGACGCGGTGGATGTGCTCGCGAGCGATGCCATGTTCGCCACCTCCGAGCGGCTCCTGCTGGCGCGTGGGCACCTCGCCCGGCGGTTCGGCTGGGCCGCTGCCGGCATCCTTGCCCAACCGGGGCTCCGCCGGCAGGGCTGAAGGTCCTTTGCCCGCCGGGACCGCCGCACCGAGACGGCCGGGACGGCCGGGCCGGCCGGACCGGCCGCCGGGTGTCCGAAGGTCATCGAGCACCGCATCCGGAATAGGCTGATGCGTGCACCAGGGTGGACGAGCTGGTGGACGAGCTGGAGGAGCCATGCCGACAAGCGCACGTGCCGTAGGGAGACGCTCGCACGTCTCGAACGAGCGGACCTCCGACGGCGACTTCGTGGTTCCCGTCGTCCACCTCCACGTGCCCGAGCCCAAGATGAGGCTCGCGTTCTGCGGGGGGCTCGTCGCGGCCGTCGCGCTGGGCGCGGTGGACCTGCCGGTGGGCGTGCTGATCGGATTGGGCGTGGCGATCGCTCGGCACCGGCGCACGTGAGCGCACCCGAGTAGATCCGCCGGCGTGCCACCTCGATCGCCCACGCGCCCGGAGCCGTCCTCGCGCACCGGTCCGACGACCTCGGACCGGTGAACCCGCTCGGGGTGCTCCGTGCCGGTGCGGCCGTTCCCGGTGCTGTGCTCGCCGGCACGCTCGGGCGCCTGACCTCGGACCGGCGCCATCGCCGGACCTGGGCGAGCCGGGGCAAGGCCCACATCGAGGTGCGCGGCGTCCACCACCCGGGTCGGGAGGCGCTGGCGCGC
>JAJYYT010000288.1 GCA_021800645.1 Actinomycetes bacterium | reverse complement strand
GGTCTGGATCGAAAGAGCGGCGCGGGGAACCACCACGAAACCGGCTCGAACGAACACGAAGGAAACGGACGCCCCGGAAACCGGCTCGAAGGAAGCGGTCCTCCACGAAGCGGTCCTCCACGAAGCAGGCCTCCACGAAGCGGGCCTCCACGAAACGGGCTCGAAGGGAACGGGTCCCCAGAAAGCGGGCTTGCACGAAGCGGACCTTCATGAAACGGGCTGAAACGGGCCTCCACGAAGGGCGAGCCGGGCGTACGCTGCTCTTCGTGCCCGCGTCGCCAGGCTCGATGCCGTCCTCCTCTTGGTCGCGCCATTCCGGACGCGCAGCCTCCTTTCGGACGCGTCCCGACGAGACGGTCGCCGTGGGGAGAAGGGTGTTCCTCGGCATGCTCGGGCTTGGCGTGGCGGGCATCGCCTTCGGAGCCGGAGTCCAGACAAGAGTCGGGCAGGTCCTCGGTTCGGGCTTCTGGAGCGTCCTGCCGGGGGGCGACCACTTCGAGATCTACAGCGTGAGCGGCTCGTTCCCCGACATCCCTCGTGGCTCCTACCGCCTGTCGATCTCCGGGCTCGTGGAACGCCCGACGACCCTCACACTGGCGCAGCTCGAAGCGATGCCGTCGGTGCATCTCGTGCGCGACTTCCAGTGCGTGACCGGCTGGCGCGTGCCGGATGTCCACTGGGAGGGGGTGAGGCTCTCGGACCTGCTCGACCTGGTGGGCGTCCGGTCCGAGGCGGTCGCGTGCACGTTCGACTCCTACGACATGGTGGACACCGAGAGCCTGACGCTCGAGCAGGCGCGCCTGCCCGACGTCATCGTCGCCTATCGCATGCTCGGGGCCCCGATCACCCTGGCGCACGGCGGTCCGGTCCGGCTCTACGTCGCCCCGATGTTCGGGTACAAGTCGCTCAAGTGGCTCGTGGCCATCCGCCTCGTCGACGCGGTCCAGCCCGGCTTCTGGGAGCAGAGCGGGTATCCGGTCAACGGGTGGTTGGACGGTTCCACCTCGACATCCCCGCCTCGCGGCGGCTGAGAAGCGGCGGCTGAGAAGCAGCGGCTGAGAAGCAGCGGCTGAGAAGCCTCGTCGTCGTGCGCGAGTCGCCTCGTGCCGGCGAGCTGCCTCGAGGGTCCCACGCCGACCTGTGCGTGACGAAGGTCTATCGCGGCCATCGCGAGATCGTGAGCCCCGGGCAGGGTGCGCTTCTTCGGCACCGGTGTAGCGTCGGCCCGAAGGTGAGCTGGTGACGTCGGTCCCCGTGCGTCGAAGGGTCGAGGGAGACATCAATTCCTCGCGCGCTCGCGTCGCGTGGCAGAGCGGCCACCTGGGACGGGAAGGTCGGGCGATCGTCGACGCCGACGCCCGTGTCTTCTTGCGCCAGTCGCTGTCCACGCCCGTGCTCAACGCGGTTGCCAAGGCGCAGGGCATCTACCTCGAGGACGTGGACGGACGCCGGTACATGGACTTCCACGGCAACAGCGTCCATCACATCGGCTACGCCCATCCGGTCCTCGTCGACGCCTTGGAGCGCCAGCTCCGGGAGCTGACCTTCTCGCCCCGGCGGTACACGAACCGTTGGGCCGTCCAGCTCGCGGAGAAGCTCGCCGAGATCACCCCCGGACGCCTGCAGCGCTCGCTGTTCGCCCCGAGCGGCAGCGATGCCGTCGAGATCGCGCTGAAGCTCGCGCGCCTGGCGACCGGCCGCTACAAGACGGTGTCGTTCTGGGACGCCTTCCATGGCGCCGGGTTCGGCGCCTCGAGCGTCGGCGGTGAGGAGATCTTCCGAGGCGGCGCGCTGGGCCCGCTCCTGCCGGGCACCGAGCACGTGGCGCCCCCTGAGTGCTACCGCTGCGCCTACGGCCACCCGGACCTCGACGGTGGTCCGCGCCTCGAGGTGTGCCACCTGGCGTGCGCGTCGTACCTTCGCTCGGTGCTCGAGCGTGAGGGCGACGTCGCCGCGGTCGTCGCAGAGCCGATCCGTACCGTCCCGATCATCCCGCCCGAGCCGTTCTGGGCGGAGGTGCGCAAAGCCTGTGACGACAACGGGGCGCTCCTCGTCTTCGACGAGGTGCCCAACGCGCTGGGAAAGACGGGCCGCATGTACTCCTGCGAGCACTACGGCGTGGTGCCGGACGTCGTCGTGACGGGCAAGGCGCTCGGCGGCGGTATCGTGCCGATCGCCGCCGTGACCGCGCTGCCCGAGCTCGACGCGGGCGCAGATCGCGCGATCGGCCATTACACGCACGAGAAGAACCCGCTGCTCGCGTGCGCGGCGCTCACGACCATCGAGATCATCGAGCGTGACGGTCTCGTCGCACGCGCCGCGGCGCTCGGTGAGCTCGCCGGGCGGCGCCTCGCCGAGCTGAAGACGGCCCATCGGCTGATCGGCCATGTCCGGAACAAGGGGCTCCTGATGGGGATCGAGCTCGTCAGGGACCGCGCGTCCAAAGAGCGTGCCACCGACGAGGCCGACGCCGTGCTCTACCGCTGCCTCGAGCTCGGGCTCAGCTACAAGACGACGATGGGGAACGTCTTGACCTTGACGCCGCCGCTCGTCGTCGAGGAGCACGAGCTCGAGCGCGCCTTCGAGATCCTCGACCAAGCGATCTCCGAGATCGAGACCACGCGCCGCTGAGCCTGGCCCGGCCGTCCGCCTGCTGCAGCGCAGCCCAGCTCGAGCGCCGGGCAGGAGCGTTGACTCGTCGAGAGGATGAACGTAAGGTGAACGGAAAGTGAACGTGGGGTAAACCAGGTGACCGGATGGTGAACTCGTGGGAGCGAGGAGACGAAGCGCCGGGTGCGTCGGGCGCCACCCCACGGGCCAAGACGGGGAGATGCCGACGTGGCGGACGCGCTGATCGTGGTGGCGGCCGCCTTCGCGGTCGTCGCCGGCGCCAACGACGGCAGCTCGATGCTCTCGGCCGGGGTCCGCGTCCCTGGGCTGCGACCGGTGTGGAGCCTGGCCATCCTGCTCGCCGCGATCGTCGTCGGGCCCTGGGCGCTGTTCGGGACCCGGGTGGCGACGACCTTCGCGCACCAGCTCGTGCCCTTCCAGGGGCCGGAGGCCGACCGCGCGCTCCTGGTGGCCGCGGCGGCGTCGATGGTCGTCGTGTTCGCGCTCACCCGTGCAGGCCTGCCGACGAGCCTGACGCTGTCGCTGATCGGCGCCGTCACGGGAGCCGGGATCGGCGCGGACCTGCCGGTCCGCCTCGGCGTGCTGGTCACGATCCTCGCCTTCGGCCTGTGCGCTCCACTGGTCGCGGCCGCGGTCGCGTACGGTGCGTCCCGCTGGCTCAGCCGCTCGCTGAGCGGCAGGCGTGTGAGCACACGGTTGCGCCACCTGCACATCGGCGCGTTCTCGCTCCAGTGCCTCGCGTACTCGGCGAACGGCGGCCAGAAGATGCTCGCCGTCTTCGCGCTCACCGCGGGAGCGACGTCTTCGGGCATGGTTCGCGACCCCTGGTGGCTCGCGCTCTCCGTCGCCGGGCTGTTCGCGCTGGGTGTCGCGCTCGGCTTGCGCAAGGTGAGCGCGAAGGTCGGCACGGGCATCCTCGCGGTGCACCTCAGGCACGCGGTCGTCGCCGAGCTGTGCACCTTCGCGCTGGTGATGGCAGCGGGCCTCGGGGGGGTGCCGGTGACGGCGAGCCAGTCCCTCGCCGGGGGGCTCGTCGGTGCGGGCGCCAG
>JAJYYT010000287.1 GCA_021800645.1 Actinomycetes bacterium | reverse complement strand
CTCGTCCGGCCAGTCGCCTGCGGCCAGGTCGAATTCGACGTAGGTGAACCGGCCTTGGTAGTCGGCCAGCGCACGGCGGCCCTCCGCCGTCATCTGGGGGGAGTACTCCGCCAAGATGGCTTCGGCCCGGGGAAAGCGGTCGAGCACCACCCGGGTGGCGGCGCCAGTTCCAGCTCCAAGGTCGACGAAGGTGAAGGGCTCGTCGTCCTCGAACGGCAGCAAGTCGGCCATGAGCCGGCGTTGCTCGCCCCTGCGCCGCTCACGCTCCTCGGTGCCGGCGACCCAGTTGGCGACCATGCGGTCGGATTTCCAGACGTCGTCGTTCGTGTCGGTGTCCTCGAGCATGGCGAGAAGCTAGCGTGCTGACGCCGATGCCTCCTCTCGCCTTGTTCGCCTTCTACGACGAGGCGTCGGGCCCGAGGGCAGCCGCGAAGATCTCCGAGACGACGACGAGGCGGCCGGGGAGACTCCACGCCGTGCTCAGGTTCTGCTCCCTCACGCTCTCTTCCCGCCGATGAGGAGGGCGTGCACTGTCTGCTCGACGTTCGCGGTCGTGAGGACGAGCACCTCGTCCCCGGACTGGAGCACGGTGTCTCCGCGGGGCACGACGAGATGGTCGCGGCGCACCACGGCGACGACCGTCGCGTCTCTCGGGAACGACAGGTCGGCGATGGAGCTTCCCTCGGCGGGCGAGTCGTCCGCCAGGGTGACCTCGACGAGGTGCGCGCTTCCGCCCTCGAACTGCAGCAGCCGTACGAGCGCTCCCACCGACACGGCTTCTTCCACGAGAGCGGTGAGGAGCTGCGGGGTCGAGACGGAGACGTCGACGCCCCAGCTCTCGTTGAAGAGCCACTGGTTCTTCGCGTTGTTCACGCGCGCGACGACCCTCGGCACCGCGAACTCCTGCTTCGAGAGGAGCGACGTGACGAGGTTGTCCTCGTCGTCGCCGGTGGCGGCCACCACCACGTCCACCGACGCAAGCCCAGCGGCGTCGAGCGAGGTCATCTCGCACGCGTCCGCTGCGATCCAGTGCACGTCGGGAAGCTCCAGGCGGCGTCGTCCCACGATGTCTGGGTCGAGCTCGAGCACGAGGACGTGGTGGCCGTTGCTCGCCAGGTCGCGGGCGATGGCCGTGCCGACGCTGCCGGCCCCGGCGATCGCCACCTTCACGGCAGGATCCTCATCGCTTGTCGCTCGCGCCGCCAAGAGCCGGGACGGGTGCGAGCCGTTGCTCGAGCTCGTCAAGGGCATCCGCGGCCACCAACAGGTGCAGCACGTCGCCCTCCTGTCCGATCAGGCCTTGCCCGTCGAGACGCGGGGTCCCAGCCCGTGTGACGGCGACGACCGACACGCGCCCGGGCACGGCGAGCTCGTCGAGCCGACGTCCTGCCCAGTCGTCGGGCACGGGACGCTTGACGAGCAGGAGCTTGCCGGTCGGGTCCGCCCACTCACGGGCCACGCTGGCGGGCAGGAGCCGCCAGCGCACCTGGTCGATCGTCCAGCTGACCGTCGCGACCGTCGGGATGCCCAGGCGTTGGTAGATCTCCGCCCGCCTGGGGTCGTAGATACGCGCGACGACGCGGTCGATGCCGTAGGTCTCGCGCGCGATCCTGACGGTCAGGATGTTCGTGTTGTCGCCGCTCGTCACCGCCGCCAGCGCGTCCGCGTGTGGCGCGCCCGCCCGCTCGAGGTCGTCACGGTCGAACCCCGAGCCGGTGATCCGGCGGCCGCTCCACTCGTCGGGCAGCCGGCGGAACGCGCGTGGATCGCGGTCGACGATCGCCACGCTGTGCCCTTCCTTCGTGAGGGATATCCCGAGGCCCGAGCCGACGCGCCCGCAGCCCACCACGATGACGTGCATTCGCAATGTGCTACACGGCGCGTCGACGCATGTAAAGCGCGCCGAGCTTCGTGTCGTCCGGGCGTGGCCGTCCAGATCGGTGCGCCGAGGTGGTGGACGGGATCGGACGGCACGCCCATGGCAGCGACCTACGCTCTGGCAGTGGACGGGCCACGTGCAGCCCGAGCCGAACGCGCCGGGCAGGACCTGAGGATGGGCCAGCCGTGACCTCGTCGGTGCCCGAGCCTCGCGTGGACGCGGAAGAGACGCCTCGCGTCGAGGCGGGGGAGAAACGCGGTACCGCCGGGCCGCCTCGGGCTCCGATCCCGCCTCCGTCGGTGGCGAAGCCGGTCGCGGCCCCTGTCGACACGGCCGCCGCGTTCCCAGAGTCCTTCCGTTACCGGCTGAAGAACGCGCTTCTCGGGAGGCCACTGGTCTCCGAGGAGCTCCGCCGCGAACGGTTGAACCGAGCGATCGCCCTCGGCGTGCTGGCTCCGGACTGCATCTCCTCTTCGGCCTACGGCACCGAGGAGATGCTCACCCAGCTCGTGCCGTTCGTCGGGCTCGCTGCCTTCACGCTCGTCGTGCCGATCACCCTGGCGATCCTGGGCGTGCTGTTCTTCGTCACGCTCTCGTACCTCGAGGTGATCCAGCTCTACACGAAGGCCGGCGGGTCCTACGTCGTCGCCCGAGACAACTTCGGTCCGAAGGTCGCCCAGATCGCGGCCGTCGCGCTCCTGATCGACTACACGGTGACCGTCGCGGTCCAGACCTCGGCGGGCACTGCGGCGCTGACCAGTGCCTTGCCGTCCCTCGTGCCCTGGACGGTCCCGATCACCGTCGGCGTCGTGCTGGTCCTCCTCTACGGGAACCTGCGGGGGATCCGGGAGGCCGGGAAGTACTTCGCCTTCCCGACCTATTTCTTCGTCTTCAGCCTGGGGGGCGTGATCGTCGCCGGCTACGTGAAGGCGGCGCTCGGCGAGCTCCACCCCGAGAAGCTCCCGCCCCAGCACCTGATCTACAGCGGGCATTTCGGGACGCCGGGGAGCGGGCTGTTGATGGGGCTCGCCTTCATCTCGCTCCTCCGCTCGTTCGCCAACGGCGGCTCGTCGTTGACGGGCCTCGAGGCCATCTCGAACGGAGTGAGCGCCTTTCGCAGGCCCGAGTCCTACAACGCGCGAGTGACGCTCGTCGCGATGAGCTCGGTTCTCGCGTTCTTGGTGTTCGGCGTCACGATGCTCGCCCGTTGGACCCACGCCGTGCCGTACGCCGCCGGCTCGCCGACGGTGCTCTCCCAGGAGGTCCAGGCCGTCGCGGGCCACGGGGCGCTCTTCTACGTGGTGCAAATTGCGACCCTGCTCATCCTCTACACGGGGGGCAACACCAGCTTCAACGGGTTCCCGTACCTCGCGAGCTTCGTCGCCGCCGACTCCTTCCTCCCGCGCCAGCTCACCCGGCGCGGTCACCGTCTCGCGTTCTCGAACGGCATCATCGTGCTCACCGTCGTCGCCCTGGTGCTGATCGTCGCCTTCCGCGCAAGTGTGGACTCGCTCGTCGCGCTCTACGCGATCGGCGTCTTCACGGGCTTCTGCATGGCCGGGTCGGGGATGGTGAAGCACCACCTCACCCACAAGGGCCGACACTGGCGGCGCAAGGTCGCCGTGAACGGCTTCGCAGCCGTCCTGACTGCGGCAGTCGTCCTGATCTTTGCGTTCGCAAAATTCCTCGAAGGTGCCTGGGTCGTCGTCCTCGTCGGCCCGTTGATGTACTGGGGGCTGATCCGCATGAAGCGTGAGTACGTCGAAGAGGAGCGGCAGCTCCAAGCTGGGGCGGCCGAAGGGGCGGAGGCACCGGTCCTG
>JAJYYT010000286.1 GCA_021800645.1 Actinomycetes bacterium | reverse complement strand
CTCGACCCCGAGCGCGCGCAGCGCATCCTCCGTCAGTTCAGCGAGAACGAGTCGGTGCGGGTGCTCTTCGAGCTCGCACGGCTGCCCACCTTGAGCGAGGAAGAGGTGCGCGTTGTCGTCGCCGAATTCTCGCGGGAGCTGGGCGCCTACATCCAAGTGCACCAAGGAGGTTTGGAGCTGGCGGAGCGGTTCTTGAAAGAGCGCCTGGGGCCGCAGCGTGCAGCGGAGGTGCTCGTGGAGCTGAAGATCGCCTCCGACGACCAGCCGTTGGCGTTCCTGAACACCGTGGAGCCTTCGCAGATCGCGGGGTTCCTCGCGGAGGAGCATCCGCAGACGGTCTCGCTGGTGATCTCGAACATCTATCCCGAGCTTGCCGCTCGGGTGCTCGAGCACATGCCCCAGGAGAAAGCGGCGGACGTCGTGCGCCGTTTTGCCTCGCTGGCCACGGTTCCGATGGAGACGCTCTCTGAGGTGGCAAGCATCCTGCGCAATCGCATGGCGTCCATGTCGGCAGGGGTGTCCACGGCGACCTCGGGTGGGGTCCCGGCTGCTGCCGCCATCTTGAACAACGTCGAGCGCGGCCAGGACCGGGAGATCCTGAAGCTCATCGAAGAGCACGACCCGGAGCTCGCCGAGCAGATCCGCGACGAGATGTTCGTCTTCGACGACATCGTCCACCTCGACGACGCCGCGATCCAGCAGTTCGTCCGCAGCGTCACCCTGCGCACACTCGCGCTAGCGTTCAAGGCCGCGAACAAGGAGCTCGTGGAGAAGATCAAGAAGAACAGCACGGAGCGCTTCCTCGCAGATTTGGAGGAGGAGACCCAATCGCTCGGTGCCCAGCTCATGTCCAAAGTCGAAGCGGCGCAGGCCAACGTCGTGAAAACCGTACGCGGGCTCATCGACGACGGCACGATCAGTGTCCAAAGGGCGGGCGATGAGCTCATTGCCTAGGTCATGGAGGATCCTGCGCCAGCCCGGGAAGGTGGCCCGCGCCCTCCCGGCGGTGGCTGATCATGGCGTCGGGACTGCATCTCGGGCAGACGATCTCTCTGCGGTCGAAGAGCTCGTCCAGGCTGCGCGGCGCGAGGGGTTCGAGGAGGGCAAGGCCGAAGGTCGGGCGGAGGCCGCAGCCTCGGTCGAAGCCGCGCGTCAGAAGCGTGTCGATCAGCTCGCATCGTGCATCGCCGAGGCGGCGGGGAAGGTGGCGTCGATGCGGGAGGAGGTCGTGCGAGAAGTCGGCCGCGACGTCGCCGCGCTCGTCGTCGAATTGACCGAGGTGCTCGTCGGGCGGGCGGTGGAGGAGCACGGGGCGCTGCGCGACACGATCGTTCGGGCTCTGGCGCTCGCCCCCGAAGGACCGGACCTCGTCATTCGGGTCAGCACTCGCGCAGGTCTTTCGGACGACGAGATCCGCACCCTCGTCAACGCCGGCAACGTCGACGTCGTGCACGACCCGCTGGTGGAAGCCAGCGGGTGCGTCGTCACCGTGGGCGGTTGCAGGATCGATGCGCAGGTGTCCTCGGCGCTCGACAGGGTCCGCCAGCGTCTCCAGGAGGGCGCGGGGTGGTGAGCGCGTTCGCACAGCCTGGCGTGCGCCGGGAACTGCTCGAAGCGGCGCGCCCCCGGCGAACCGGCCGGGTCATCCGGGTGATCGGACTCAGGATCGAGGTCGAAGGGATCGAGGCAGCCGTCGGGGACGCCGTCTTCGTGCGTCGATCGACAGGCGCGGTCCTGTCCACCGAGGTGGTGGCCCTCCAGAGCGACAGCCTCACGTGCATGCCGCTCGGCGACGCTGCGCGGGTGCGGTACGGCGACGAGGCCACGACGAGCGGCCGGCCTCTCCCGGTCGTCGTCGGCGAAGCGCTCCTCGGACGTGTGCTCGACGGTCTCGGCCGTCCTATCGACGACCAGGGCCCGCTCGACGACTGCGAGGAGGTCACCATCGAGGCGCTGTCTCCCCATCCGTTACGGCGCGAGATGGTCGACCGTCAGATCGCTCTCGGGGTGCGCGCGATCGACACCGTGATCCCGTGCGGCCGTGGGCAGCGGCTGGGGATCCTCGCCGGCTCTGGAGTGGGGAAGTCGACGCTGCTCGGCATGATCGCCAAGGGCACCGACGCAGACGTCTCGATCGTGGCGCTCGTCGGAGAGCGTGGCCGTGAGGTGCAGGAGTTCATCACGCGCGATCTCGGAGCCGCGCGCTCGCGCTCGGTGGTCGTCGTCGCCACCTCCGACGAGCCGGCGCTCGTGCGCATCCGGGCCGCCTTCACCGCCACGCGGATCGCCGAGTGGTTCAGGGACCGGGGTGCCCATGTCGTCCTCATGGCCGACAGCATCACCCGGCTGGCCATGGCCCAGCGGGAGGTCGGGCTGTCCGCCGGAGAGCCGCCCACGACGAGAGGGTACCCGCCGTCGATGTACTCGCTGCTTCCCAGGCTCCTCGAGCGCGCGGGCGCCGCCGAGCACGGCAGCATCACCGGCCTCTACACGGTGCTCGTCGAAGGTGACGACATGAACGAGCCGGTCGCGGACGCCGCCCGCTCGATTCTCGACGGCCACATCGTGCTCTCGAGGAGGCTCGCGACGTCAGGGCACTTCCCGAGCATCGACGTTCTCGAATCGGTCTCCCGCCTCGAATCCGCGATCACCACGGCCGAGCAGCGCGCCCTCGCGCGTGAGCTGCGTGAGCTGCTGGCCGCGTACCGTGACGCCAAGGACCTCGTGGAGATCGGGGCCTACGCACGGGGATCGAACCCGGTCGTCGACAGGGCGCTCGACTTGAAGCCGCTGATCGACGCGTTCTTGCGCCAAGACGTCTCCGAGGTCTGCGCGGCCGACGTCGCGTGGGCGCGGCTCCGCGCGCTGCTCACCCCGCCTGACCTCTCGGATGCAGACGTCGTCCCGATCGCGTCATGAGGTACCGCTTCCCCCTGGAGACGGCGCTCCGTGTGCGCCGGGCAGAAGAGAAGGTGGCGCGCGCGAGGTTGCTCCTCGCCAATGCGTCGCTGGTCTCGGCCATCGCGGCCCGTGACCTCGCCGACGCCCACTATCGCGCGACGGGTTCGTTCGTGGTCGACCTCGCATCCCTTCTAGAAGAACGATGTGCGGCCGAGCTGGCCGCAGTCGCCCTCGAGCATGCGAAGAGCACGGTCAGCCGAGCGGCGAGCGACGCCGCCCTCGCGCACGTGGCATGGACCAGTGCCGCGAAGCGCGTCGCGACGCTCGAACGGATCGACGAGCGCCGTCGCCGCGAGCATCTCGCGGAAGAAGCGAGGCGGGAGGTCGCCATGGTGGACGACATCGTGGCTGCACGCTACGCGATGGCGGCGGCGCGGTGAGCGTCACGGCAGGAGCCGTGGAGAGCTGGGTGCGCGAGATCGGCGCCACCATGGCGGCGCTGCCTTCCCAGCTCCGGCAGGCGGCGCCGCAGGGGGCCTTCGCGAGCGTGCTCGAGCAGGCGGAAGCGGTCTTGGACGCGACGCCGGCGACCACCGCTCCGGCGACCACCGCTCCGGCGACCTCAGGTTCCCTGATGTCGGCAGCTTCCCCGACAGCCACAGCCCTCCCGTCGGCCACAGCCCTCCCGTCGGCCACAGCCCTCCCGTCGGTCTCGGCTCCTGGGCTCGCCGGATACCGGGCTCTCTCCTCGGGCACGGCGGGATCACGTGGCTCGACGAGCGGCGCCGCGGTCGTGTCCG
>JAJYYT010000285.1 GCA_021800645.1 Actinomycetes bacterium | reverse complement strand
TCCCCGGCTTCTTCCGCACCGAGATGACCAAAGTGCTCGAGGCCGACCCCGCCGGGCGCGAGCTGGTGGCCCGGGCGCCGATGGGCCGCTGGGGCGACCCGGAGGAGCTCGGTGCGCTGGCGGTGCTGCTCGCCGGCGCGGGCGGCGGGTTCCTGACGGGGGCGTCGATCACCGTCGACGGAGGGTGGAGCGTCGCCTGAGGGCGGCTCGGGTCCCGCACGGAGCTCCCCGGCGGGGCTCCCCGGCAGATCTCCCCGGCGGATCTCCCCGGCGGGGCTCCCCGGCAGAGGTGCTCACCCGTCTCCGGCCTGACCTGCAGCGGCTTGTGCACCTCGAGGCGCGCAGATGATGCCGTAGACCTCCGGCCGCCGGTACCGGGAGAAGTCGAAAAGCGTCTGTTTGTACCGGTCGCACCAGTCGAGGTCGCACTCGGCGACCACCACCTCGTCGCCGGTGGTGAGCGCCTGGGCCACCACCTGGCCTGAGGGAGCGATGATGGCGCTCTGGGCAAGAGCGTCGACGCCTTCCTCGACTCCTCCTTTTCCCGCGGCGACGACCCAGGTGCCGTTCTGGTAGGCGCCCGCCTGCATGACGAGGTGGTTGTGGAAGCTCGCGAGCGCGTCCTGCGACGGGTCGGGCGGGTAGTGGACAGGCGTGTTGTAGCCGCACAGGATCAGCTCGACGCCCTGGAGACCCATCACGCGGTAGGTCTCGGGCCATCGCCGGTCGTAGCAGATCATCATCCCGATCCGCGCGCCGAACGCCTCCCACACGCCGAAGCCATCCGGCCCCGGCTCGAAGTAGTAGCGCTCGAGGTGCTGGAAGGGCCGCCACGGCTCGTAGTGCTCGTGGCCGGGGATGTGCACCTTGCGGAACGTGGCGACCTTCGAGCCGTCTCGCGCGACGAGCACCGCGCTGTTGTAGCGGTGGCCGTCGGGCGTCAGCTCGGCGTAGCCAAGGTAGAAGCCGACTCCGAGGGAGGCGGCCTGCTCGAAGAGCGGCTTCGTGGCAGGTCCCGGCATCTCCGTCTCGAACCAGCGGTCCGCGTCGGCGAGCGGCTCGGTCCACCAGCGCGGGAAGAACGTCGTGAGCGCGAGCTCGGGGTACACGACGAGCTGCGCGCCTCTTCGATGCGCGTCGTGGAGCAGCGCGAGCATCCGGTCGACGACCGCGCGGCGCGGCTCTGTGCGGCCGACGGGACCGAGCTGCGCGGCGGCGACCGTGACGCGGCGGCTCACGCGGCGAGGTCCTCGGCGACGATCCCGCCGATCTCCGCGGCCATCGCGCGCTCGGTGTCGACGATCGCGGAGCTGTGGGTCCTGGGCAGGCCGACGCGGATCGCGCGGCGCCAGACGATGTTCACGAGACCTGGCACCAGTTCGAGCTCTCCCCGTCCCCCCTGACAGGGCCGACGCGCCCCGCAGCCTTCTGGCGGCGCCCCGCTGTCTCCAGGGGAGAGATGAGACGCGCAACGATCCGCACACCCACCCAACCACGCTGCTCCGCGCTCCGCGATGTGTCAAGGGGAGGACACGGAGTCCTGCGGGCGGTATCGTGCTCGGGACGAGCACGGGAGCCCCCCGGGGCTGAGAGGGCGCCACGAGGCGTCGACCGTTGAACCTGATCCGGGTCATACCGGCGGAGGGAGAGGACGTGCATGGTGCGCGAGTGGTGTCGGCCACCTGTTCGTAGCGAGGGTCGACCGGACGACGGCGTGGGCACGTTCGGGGGGAACGCGCCCGAGCGCCAGGGCGACATCCGCCTCGAGCAGCGCGGCATCCAGCCGATCGAAGACGATCGTCGCTACGGGTCGGCGTGGCGCATGTTCACGGTCTGGTTCGCCCCGAACATCACAGTCTCCGCGCTCTTCCTCGGTGCCATCGGAGCCGTCCTCGGCCTGGGGATGCTCTGGGGGAGCGTGGCCATCGTGGCGGGGACCGTGGCCGGGTCCGTCCCGACCGCCATGCTGTGCGCGTGGGGGCCTGTGACCGGGGCGGGCCAGCTCCCGACGGCGAGGCTCCCGTTCGGCAGGACGATCGTGCTCCCGGCGGTGGTCCAGCTGCTCTCCTCGATCGCCTGGGATGCGATCGTCGGCATCTTCGGAGGCGAGGCTCTGCAGTACGTATGCAATATCCCGTTCGCCGCCGCCGTGGCGATCATCCTCGTGCTCGAAGGGCTCGCGGCCATTTGGGGGCACGAGCTGATCCACGTCCTCGAGATGGGGGCCACGTTGGTCGTCGGGGCTCTGTTCGTCGTGCTGTCGATCAAGATCCTCACCCACGCGGGGCTGACGCCGGCTGCAGCCAGCGTGCACGGCAAGGCGTTCATCGGCGCGTTCATCCTCATGATCACCCTGTCGTTCTCCGACGGCATCTCCTGGGCGTCCTACGCGTCGGACTACAGCCGCTACCTTCCTCCGACGACGAGCGCGCGCTCGGTGTTCCTCTACACGATGGCCGGGTTGGTCGGCTCGTACCTGTGGGCCGAAGAGGTCGGTCTGGCGGCCGGTCGCTTCCTCACGCAGAAGACCGCGGCCGGCATCGACACCCTGGTGGGCGGCGGTGCGCTCGGCATCGTCATCCTCCTCGGCGTCGCGCTGTCGGCCATCGCCTCCAACACCATGAACGACTACACGGGCTCGCTTGCGATGCAGACGCTGAACGTGAAGCTGAGGCGGCCGATCACCGCAGGCGTGGTGATGGCGTGCGCCTACGCGCTCGTCTTGTGGCTGCACGCCGGGAACGTCGTCGGCCGGTTCGAGGACCTGCTCTTGTTCTCGAGCTACTGGCTCTCTCCGTTCGTGGGCGTGGTGGCCGTCGACTGGCACTACCGGCGTCGCGACATCCGCCAGGAGATCCGACGGATCACGTCCTGGGGAGATCTGCGCAGCGAGTGGGGAGCGCTGATCGCGCTGCTCGTGGCCTTCGGCGCCGCGATCCCGTTCATGAACGCCACAGGGATCATCGAAGGTCCGGTCGCCAAGGCGCTCACAGGCGGTGACTTGGCGTACTACGTGGGGCTGATCGTGGCGGTGGCCGTCTACGTCCCGCTTCGCAAGTGGGACGCCGCTCGAGAGCGGCGCCGGCGGAACGACACCCCGTCTCGAGCCCGCACATGCATCCGCCCTCTCATGGGCGCACCTCGACCGTGACGTCCGGCCGGCCCCGGCGCACGGGAGCCGGGTTCTGCGCGAGGGCGTGGGCGGACGCGTCCCGGCTCGTCGAGGCGATCGTGCATCATCCCTTCAACGTGTCGCTCGCGGAGGGCAGCCTTCCGAGGGACACCTTCGAGCACTACCTGGCGCAGGACTCCTCCTACCTCGACGCGTTCGCCCGTGCGCTGTCCGCAGCTGCCGTGCTCTCGCCCACCCGCAGGGACGCAGCCGTGTGGTCGACGGCCGCGCGCGACACCCTCCTTGTCGAGCGTGAGCTGCACGACCGATGGCTCAGCGGGGTCCCGGACATCGAGCCGTCGCCGACGTGCCTCGCGTACAGCTCCTGGCTGGAGTCCACTGCGCTCCGGGGGCGCTACGACGTGCTGTGCGCCGCAGTGCTCCCCTGCTTCTGGGTCTACGAGCACGTCGGCCGGAGCCTCCTGGCACGCTGCGGCGATCTGGGCGAGCACCCCTACGGGGAGTGGCTGGCGACGTACTCCTCGGAGGAGTTCTCCGCACTTGCGCAGGCCGCACGGGACGCGACCGAACGCGCC
>JAJYYT010000284.1 GCA_021800645.1 Actinomycetes bacterium | reverse complement strand
GACAGCGCCGGGGCAGTCGTCCACACCCACCACCACGACCACGACGACCACGCCGAGCACGACGACATCCACGACGACCACGACGTCCACGACGACCACGCCGAGCACGACGACATCCACCACGACCACGACGACCACGCCGAGCACGACGACGTCCACGACGACCACGACGACCACGCCGAGCACGACGACGTCCACCACGACCACGCCGCCTGCCACGGTCGCGACACTGCCGACGAACGAGCAGTCGTACTGGCTCACGACGTCAGACGGCGCGGTCTACGCCTTCGGGGGAGCGCCGCAGTTCGGGACAATGGCTGGCAAGCCGCTCGACGCTCTCGTGGTCGGGATGGCGGCGACCCCGACAGGGGGCGGCTACTGGCTGGTCGCGGCCGACGGTGGCATCTTCAGCTTCGGGAACGCCCGGTTCTACGGTTCCATGGGCGGCAAGCCGCTCGACGCGCCGGTCGTCGGGATGGCGGCGACCCCGACAGGCGGGGGCTACTGGCTCGTCGCGGCCGACGGCGGCATCTTCACCTTCGGCAGCGCCCCGTTCTACGGGTCGCTCGGCGGCGGCTCCCTTCCCTACCCGATCACGGCGATGGCAGAGATGTTCAGCGGCAAGGGCTACTGGCTGACCACATCGCAGGGTGCGGTCACCAACTTCGGCGCTGCCCAGCTCTTCACAGTGACGCCCACGGTCTCGTCGCCTGTCGTCGGCATGGCCCCGGCGAAGGGCAACGGCGACCCGGTCCCGCCGTCCTATCCGCCGGGCAGCTACGGCTACGACGTCTCGAACTACCAGTGCGGGAACTTCCCGAGCGGGGCCCACACGATCGGCATCGTGGAGATCGACGGGTGGGGGAGCTCGTACACGAACCCGTGCTTCGTGACAGAGGTCGACTGGGCCGGCCCAGGGGTGAACCTCTACATGTTCATGGTCTTCGGCACCTCGGCCACACCGCAGCCCGGCTGTGCCGGCACCCCGGACCCCGCGGCGTGCAACTACGGGTACGCGACCGCGAGCAGCGACTTCACGACCGCGAGCAGCATGGTCAACGGCCGCGCCACCATGCCGTGGTGGCTCGACATCGAGTCGGCGAACTGGTCGGCGAGCACGAGCGCGAACGCGTCGGTGGTCATGGGAGCGATCGACGCGTTGCACGCGGATGGGGTCGCGACAGTGGGCTTCTACTTCGCCCTGGACCAGTGGACAAGCCTGATGGGCACGTACGACCCGTCCGGTCCGATCTTCCCCGCGTGGTGGGGAGGTCCCTCGCCGGCGACAAAGTGCGCCACGGCACGCTCGGTGGCCGCGTCGGGGGGGCACTTCATCCCCTCGGGTCCCATCCGGCTCATCCAGTACACAGACAACGTCAACGGCTTCGACGGCGACTACGCGTGCTGACCCGCCGCGTGCCGCCGAGGGCCGTCCTGCGGACGCCCCGGCTGGCAGCGGCCCGGCGGCCGCCGCCTATCATCGCCGTCGATGAAGCGTCCCTACCGCGTGGTGGTGGCCAAGCCCGGGCTCGACGGCCACGACCGGGGCGCCAAGGTCATCGCCCGCGCGCTGCGCGACGCCGGGTTCGAGGTCGTCTACACGGGCCTCCACCAGACCCCCGAGCAGATCACCCAAGCCGTCGTCCAGGAGGACGCCGACGCGCTCGGGCTGTCCCTCCTCTCCGGTGCGCACCTCACGCTCGTCCCGAAGGTCATGGCGCAGCTCTCTGCCGCGGGCCGATCCGACGTCTTGGTGATCGTGGGCGGCATCATCCCCGAGGCCGACGTCCCGGTGCTCGAGGCCCGGGGCGTGGCCAAGGTGTTCACGCCGGGAGCAACGCTGCCGTCGATCGGGGCATGGCTCGAAGAGGCGCTCGACCGGCGCGAGGCGCGCCACGTCGTCTAGACCGGGGGCAGGCGCGAGGGGCCGGCCGAAGCGTGCGCCGGCAGAAAGGTGAGACAACTCGATGGACCTCTACGAGTACCAGGGCAAGCAGTACTTCGCCCGCTACGGCATCCCGGCGTCGCCGGGCGGCGTCGCCGACACGGTCGACGAGGCCGTCACCCAGGCCGAGGCCGCGGGCTACCCGGTCGTCGTGAAGGCCCAGGTGAAGGTGGGCGGCCGCGGCAAGGCCGGCGGGATCAAGCTTGCGAACGACGCCGACGAGGTGCGCGCGCACGCCGGGGCGATCCTCGGCATGGACATCAAGGGCCACGTCGTTCGTCGGCTGTGGGTCGAGCACGCGTCGGACATCGCCGAGGAGTACTACGCGAGCTTCACCCTCGACCGTCCGGCGAAGACCCACCTCGGGATGCTGTCGAGACAAGGCGGCGTGGAGATCGAAGAGGTCGCCGCGACCAACCCCGGCGCGATCGCGCGGATCCACGTCGACCCGGTGCGCGGGCTCGACCTCGACACCGCACGTCGGTGGGTGGACGACGCCGGGCTCGACGAGGCGGCTCGCGCACAGGCTGCCGAGGTGCTGGTCACTCTCTACCGCTGCTACGACGAGGGCGACTGCGACCTGGCGGAGGTCAACCCGCTGATCCTCACCGCCGACGGCCGCATCCATGCGCTCGACGCGAAGGTCACGCTCGACGACAACGCGCGCTTCCGACATCCCGAGTGGGAGGAGTACGCGGCGACCGAGACCGACGACCCGCGCGAGAAGATGGCCAAGGAGAGAGGCCTGAACTACATCGGCCTCGCGGGCGACGTCGGGATCATCGCCAACGGCGCCGGGCTCGCGATGAGCACCTGTGACGTGGTGAACCAGGTCGGCGGCCGGCCGGCCAACTTCCTCGACATCGGCGGCGGTGCCAACGCCGACGTCATGTCGGCTGCCCTCGAGGTGATCAACGCCGATCAGTCGGTGCGGGCGATCTTCGTCAACATCTTCGGCGGCATCACGCGAGTCGACGAGGTCGCCAAGGGTGTCATCGAGGCGCTCGGGCGCGTCGATCTCCGCTCGCCGATCGTGCTGCGCCTCGACGGCACGAACGCTGAGGAGGGCCGTGCGCTCCTCGCGCCGCACCTCACGGACCGGCTCGTGGCCGAGCCGACGATGCTCGAGGCGGCGCGCCGGGCGGTGGCGATGGCCGCAGCAGCGGGCTCTCATGGGGCGGTCGGTGCAGCAACGGAGCGAGAAAGCGAGAACCAAGCGTGAGCATCTTCGTCGACGAGACGACCACCGTCGTCGTCCAGGGCGTGAGCCCGACGAGCCAGGGCCTCTACCACGGCCTGCGCAACCGGGCGTACGGCACGAAGGTCGTCGCGGGCACGAACCCAAGACGTGGGGGGGAGGTCATCGAGGGGATCCCCGTCTTTGCGACGGTCGCCGAGGCCGTCGAGGCGACGGGTGCGACGGCGTCGTTCATCTCGGTGCCTCCGCCGTTCGCCGCCGCGGCGATCCTGGAGGCGGCGGAGGCGGGGATCTCCTTCATCGTCTGCATCACCGAGGGGATCCCGGCCCACGACGAGGCGCGCACCTACAACCGCCTCGTCCAAGAGCACCCTGGCACCCGCCTGCTCGGCCCGAACTGCCCCGGCATCATCTCTCCGGGCAAGTGCAATATCGGGATCACCTCCGGGGACATCGCGCTCGCCGGCGGCCCTGTCGGGATCGTCAGCCGCTCGGGGACGCTGACGTACCAGGCGCTGCACGAGCTGTCCCAGCAGGGGGTCGGGCAGACGACCTGCGTCGGAATCGGC
>JAJYYT010000008.1 GCA_021800645.1 Actinomycetes bacterium | reverse complement strand
GAAGCGCAGCGCTTGGTCGATGGCGCGCATCTGGTCGGGGGCGATCATTCCCCGGCGGGTCGACAACCGGGCGGTTGAGATCACGCGCAGCTGATCGCAGCGAGCGTAGGACGTGTGACCGAGCCCGCTGCTTCCCGGCTCGACCTCGACATGGCTGCGCAGCCCGTAAGCGGCCGACGTCATCGGCACGACTATGACCAGCTGGCCGGGGCTGTTGTTCAGGATGTCGACCGAGACCACAACGGCAGGCCGACGGAAGGCCGGCTCGTGACCTATCGGCTGGCCCAGGTCCACGTCGTAGACCTGCCCACGCCAGATCACGCGAGAGTGTCCCACTCTCGTCGCTCGGCCAGGTACTGCTCCCAGCGCTCGGGGTCGTCGCGCAGCCGCTGGTAGTCCTGACCGAGCCCGCGAAGGAACTCTTGCCGCTCCAGAGCGTCGATAGCCGCGTGCAGCACGTCGATGACGGGAGTCTGTCGGGCCTTGGCCAGGGACTGCAGGCGCTCGGAGTCTGGGCGGCGCACACGAACGGTGGTGGTGTCTGCGGAAGCCATACCTCAAGTGTAGACGAATTGTAGACGGGCGTCCCGGTGGGCGATCGGATTCGTGCACCTTGGCCGACTGCGGTCCTGTGCCTGTGACGGGATGGCCGGGCCGATCCCGTGGCTGCGTGACGCCTGTGGGAATCGGAGGTCTTCGGTTGCCGGGCGGACATCGGCGTCTCGGGGAGAATCGGCTGAGTCAGTCACAGGGCTGGTCGGCGAGCGCCTCGAGGAGCGTTTCGATCTGGGTGAGCTGCGCTTCAGGTCGCTCGGGGAAGCGCTGGCGGAGCACGTCAGCGACGCTGCGCTGGCGGCGCTCGGCGAAGACCTCGCGCCGCGCCGAGTCGGTGATCCGGATCAGGCTCCGGCGCCGATCTCTTTCGTCGACGGTCATCTCGACCACACCTGTTGGGTCCAAATACCTGAGGTGCCGGTTGACCTGCGGCTTTTCGGGGAAAAGGCGCCATGTCCCACCAGAGGTAGGCCACTCGACGAGACCTCAATCCTCCCGTCCCACCGATGGTCGTACCCCACACATTGGCGTTTCCGGAAGTCCAGGTCGGGGGACTGAACGAAGTTTCCGGAAGTCCAGGTCGGGGCACTGAACGAATAAGTGGACCCTACAGGTGCCGAGCAAGGGTGGGAGCGCCGCACCGGTGCCGCGCTCCTCCGTCGGGCACCTGCGACACACGACCCCCGGCCGCGCGACCCCCCGGCCGCGCGACCCCTGGCTGCGCGACCCCTCGGCCACGCGCGCGACAGGTGCACTGAAGCCCGCAGCCCCCCAGCAGCGTCCCCGTTCGCCCTTTCCCGGACCGCTCGGCGCTCGGTGAGCGGGTGCGTGCCTGTTCGCACTGTTGTGCCCGCGAGGTCGTGAGGTGGCGCGGTCAAACGTCGAGACCGAGAGAGAATAATTGCACCAAAAAGTTCGCATTGACAACTGGCGGTGAGGCCCTGCGACGGACCGCACCGCGGAGGGTCGGAGAGTGGGTGTGCGCTCGGGAATCGCCGTCGACCTCGGCACGGTCAACTCTCTCGTGTACGTGCACGGTCACGGCCTGGTTGTCGAAGAGCCCTCCGCGATCGCGCTCGACCGGCGGTCGCGACGGATCGTGGAGGTGGGCAGTCGGGCCGATGAGCTCGTGGGACGCGAACCTGCGGGAGTCGAGGTCGTACACCCGCTGCGCGACGGGGTGATCTCGGATCTGGCCGCCGCCACGGACATGCTCCGGGCTTTCGTGCACCGCGCGCGTTTCCACGCGAGCGCGCTGCGCCCGCATGCGGTGCTGTGCGTCCCGAGCGGTGCGACCCCGATCGAGCGCGACGCCCTTCTCGCCGCGGCGACCTTCGGCCGCCGACGTCTCGACGTCCGCCTGGTCGACGAGCCGGTGGCAGCTGCACTGAGCGCAGCGGCCGACCCGAGAGCGCCCGGGGGCATCTTCGCGCTCGACATAGGTGGGGGGACCACTGAGGCCGCCGTCGTCGTCGGCGGGCGCATGCTCGCGTACCGCTCGCTGCGGCTCGGCGGCAACGCCATGGACGAGGCAGTTCGCCGGATGGTGCACCAGACGCTCGGGCTTCGGATCAGCCAGAAGGACGCCGAGCGGCTGAAGATCGAGCTCGGTCTGACCGGTGGCGAAGTTGGATCGGCGATCGTCGCCGGCGTGGGCCTGATCACCTCCACTCTTGAAGAGCTGGAGGTCGAAGGCGATGTGGTTGCGGCCGCGTTGGAGCGGCCGGTGGCAGCGATCGCCGACGCAGTTCGCCAGTTGCTCGAGGAGATGCCAGCCGATCTCGCCAAGGACGTGCTCGGTGCCGGCATCCAGGTCGCCGGCGGGGGTGCGCTCCTTCCCGGCCTTGCCCAGCGGGTCGAGAAGGAGGTCGGGGTAGGGACGGTCGTGATCGACGACCCGTTGCGTGCCGTCGTGCGCGGTGCGGCACGGCTGCTCGAGGAGGGTTTCGGCTCGCTGGACCAGACGGCGTGAACCAGCTCGGTGGCAGCCCGTTGGCGGCGCGCTTGGAGACTCGTGGAGCGCAACTGGCTAGGTGTGGCTCGGGCTGGCTAGGGCTGTGGCTAGGGCTGACTTCGCGCACGGGCGCTCGAGCGGTGGCTCGCTCGGGTTGCGCTACGGCGGCCCACCTCCGGCGTCGTGCCCAGACTCTCTGAGGTCGAGTCAGATCCCAGAGAAGCGGCTCGCGCGGCCGCGACCTCTCGGGCGTCGCGTGCTGCGGGCGTCGCCGGCTCCGGGCCCCCTGGCGCCGCCGCGCCGGAGAGTGCCGCGAGCGCAGCTCTTTGAGCGAGCGTCTCCTCGTCCTCGTGCACGTAGAAGCTGTCGCCGTGCTGCGGGAGCCAGATCCCCTGGAACCAGATCATGAGCATGAACTGGAAGCCGCCGCGTCCGATCGCGCTCAGCAGCTGCGCAACATTGCCTGCCCAGAACGGGCGGATGCGGAAGAGCGAGAGGCGGAACATCGGTGCCGCGACCTTGGCCTCGACGAGGAGGAACACGACGAGGAGCATGACTCCTCCTGAGATCATCGAGAGCACGAACGGACTTCCCCAACCGGTCAACGCGTGCTTGTAGGGCTCGAGGCTGTAGGTGATCCCGACCAGGATCATCGCGAGGCCCGCCGCGAAGGAGACGTTGCCGAGCCAATCGATCTTGGCCGGAATCCGGATCCCGATCTCCTTCAGCTTGAAGTAGGCCCAGACGGTGGCAAAGGTGCCGATCGGAACGTTGACGAGGAACACCCAGCGCCAGCTGACCTCCGACAGCAAGCCGCCGGCGATGATCCCGAGGAACGAGCCGACGATCATCGCGACCATGTTCGTCCCGAGCGCGAGACCGAGCTGCTCGGCGGGGAAGGCGTCGGTGATGATCGCTGCGGAGTTCGCCATCAGCAGCGCCCCGCCGATTGCCTGGAGCATGCGAAGGACGATGAGCTCGAGCGCGCCAGCCGGACCGTGGCTCCACGCGAGCGAGAGCGGGATGGCGAGGAGCGTGAACCAGGCGAAACCCAGGTTGTACATGCGTACCCGGCCGAACATGTCCCCGATGCGTCCGACCGTGACCACGACGACCGCCATCACGAGCATGTAGCCCATGAGGATCCAGAGCAGGTAGGGGAAATTCTGGGGCTCGAGGGGGTCGAGCCGGATCCCTCGGAAGATGACCGGCAGCGCGATCATCAAGCTCATCGTATTGAGCGATGCGAGCAGCACCCCGATCTGGTGTTCGAGAGGACGACCCACTTGTAGTTGGGGCCAACTGCAACGGGGGAGGGCGTCCCGGACTCGGTCCTCGCACTGTCGTGCATCCCGCACCCTCCGCATCAGCCACTTCGCGCATGCAGCCGGCACAGCTGCCGCTCGCTGAGGACACTACGGAGCGCCCTCGCCCCCCCAAGGGTCAGAGGTCCTCCAGGAGCGTCTCGGACGTCGGATGCAGGCCATAGATAGCTGCCTGCGCAAGCAAGCAAGTAACTGCTATGCTGGGTGCTGTGAGCCGAGCCACTTCGACGAGGGTGTTCCAGCCCCAAGAGGACGCCGAGTTCCGGCTGCACGCGGAGCTGTGCAAGGTGCTCACCGACCCGAAGCGGCTCCAGCTGATCGGTGCCCTGCGCAACGCCGAGCGCTGCGTGGGCGACCTCGCGGAGCAGGTCGGCATGAGCTTGCCCAACGCCAGTCAGCACCTGTCGGTGTTGCGGCACGCGGGGCTGGTTGCGGCCCGCCGAGAAGGGACGACCGTGCACTACCGGCTCATCGAGCCGCGCATCGCAGACGCGTGCGACATCGTCCACCAGATCGTGGCCGACCGCCGTGCCGGCGCACGTCGTCCCGGCGAGGAGTCACCGAGCAGTGAGCAGCGAGCAGTGAGCACCGAGGAGTGAGCAAGGAGGATCGCTGATGTCCGCCACCCAGACCAAGCACCGCGTGCTGGTGTTCACGACGCCGACCTGCCCGTGGTGCCAGAGAGCCAAGGGCTATCTCCGCAGCCGCCAAGTGGCCTTCAAGGAGATCGATGTCTCCCGAGACCAGAAAGCGGCCAGCGATCTCGTCCGCCGCACCGGTCGGATCGGTGTGCCGGTCATCGAGATCGACGGCCGGCCCGTGGTCGGGTTCGACCAGCCCCAGATCGACCGGCTCCTCGGCCTTCGCCCGCACGCGTGAACGCGAGCGGGTGTCTTGAGACCAACTGAAGAGCGAAGACTCGAAGAGAGGGAAGGGCCCGCCGGGACCCGAGACGAACAGAAGAACAACGGACGAACAAGAGCCGAACCCCAAGAAGAGAAGGGGCAGTGATGAAAGAACGTGTGGAACCGCTCGGCGCACGAGTGCTGGTACGGGTGCTCGAGGACGAGAGCGTCACCTCGGGTGGCCTCCTCATCCCCGACACCGCCAAGGAGAAGCCCCAGCGCGGCGTCGTGATGGCGATCGGTGATGACGAGGAGCTGATCAAGGTCAAGCCTGGCGATCGAGTGCTCTATCCCCGCTATGCCGGCACGGAGGTCCGCGTCGACGGCGTCGAGCACCTGGTGATCGACGCGACGGAGCTGCTCGCCCTCCTGCGGGACGACGCATCAGCAGGGCCGGCATCCTGAGCGCACCAGCCGTGCCGGCGTCGCACGAGCCTGCGCAGTCGCCATGCCGGCCTTGCATATCCCCGTATGGCCCGACACGATTCTTTCGGTGACGGTCCCTCCGCGACACCCGCCGGACGCGCCCTCGGCGCTCCTCGTCGAAGACCAACGCGCAGAGCTCCCCGTGCACGGCAGGGTCGTCCAGGGTAGGCGCAGAGTCCGGATGGCAGACGTCGGAGCGGACCGCCGAGCCAGGCTCGACTCGATCGCCCGCTACCTCCACGACGTGGCCGAGGACGACGCCGCGGACGCCGCACTTCCCTCGACGATCGGCTGGGTCCTTCGGCGCACGCGCATGGAGGTGGACCGGTTCCCAGTGCTCGGTGAAGACCTGGTGCTGGGGACGTACTGCTCGGCAACCGCGAGCCGGTGGGCTGAGCGCACGACGGTCGTGACGGGCTCCGAGGGAGCCCAGGTGACCGCCGTGTCGATCTGGGTCGCCGTCGACACGAAGACCGGGGTCCCGGCCCGCCTCGACGAGCGGTTCTTCTCGGTCTACGGGGCTTCTGCCGACGGTAGGCACGCTTCGGCGAAGCTCGTGCTCGAAGCGCCCGACGAGCCAGCCCTGCGGATCGCTCGGCCCTGGCCGCTCCGGCGCAGCGACGTCGACGCGTGGGGGCACGTCAACAACGCCATCGCGTGGGCAGCGGTCGAGGACGCCGTGGACATCGGTCCTTCGGACGCGGCGGTCGCGCTGCTCGAGCACCATGCGCCGATCGACCCGGCAGCCGAGCCGGTGCTCGTCTCCGAGCGAGACGGCGACGCGTGGTCCGTGTGGCTCCTCGAGCACGGGAAGAGCGAACGGGTCCTCGTCGCGTCGGCGATCGAGCTCGGCCCTGGTGCCGCGCGCCGTCAGCCGTATGGCCCGCTCGCGGCCGACGGCGAACCGACCGCAGCGGGGTCGGGCGGGGAGCCGCTGCCTGCAGGTCCGTGATGTTGGGCGTAGAGCGTCGAGAGCAACGGCTCGGGCGACGCCGAGCTCGCTGACTCCACCGCTGCCCGCTGCGCCTTCGCGAGCATGTGCTCGGGCTGCGCGGTCGACGGTTGGGACCACCCCACCCCGATGCCGGGCCGGAGCGTGAGCGTCAACCCCGAACTGAGCGTCATGGGCTCGCTCAGCTGCGACAGGATCGCTCGGGCGATCGAGAGGGCGGCTGTCGGCCCGGGCACCCTTGCGCAAAGCACTGCGAGCTCGTCCTCCGCCGTGCGCCCGAGAATGTCGCTCGAACGCACCGAGTCCCTGACGCGCAGTGCGACGAGGCTGAGGAGCTCGTCGCGCGCATCGGGACCGTGCTGTGCAGTGAAGGGATCGAGCGCTCCAAGCCGCACCACGATGCACGCGATCCCCAGGGTGTCCTCGCGGCGGCGGGTCTCGGCTGGGATCGCGCCCGGTGGGGCGAGCACCTCGCGCCTGGCGAGGTCGACCAGGGCGCGCATCGTCGTCTCGCGAGTGAGCGCGCCCGTCAGCGGGTCGTACGCGAAAGCCGATGTCGAACCGTCTGCGAGAGCGTCGTCCTCGATGCACCCGGTCACGCCGCTGACCGTGCCTGTGGCCACGACGACGGGCCAGACGGAGATGTGCCAGCGACCGGCGCTCGTCTCCACCGAAAGAACGGTCCTCTCTCCGCCCGCCGCACGCTGGACTGCGGCGGTGAGCCTGGGGCGTTCGCTGACCGGCACGGGAGCGAGCTGCTCGGCGAGGCTCGCGGCCGCTCTCACCCTGGTCATCTCCTCGAGCCGCCGGCTCGCGTACAGGACCCGACCGGCAAGGTCGGCGTGGAAGGCGCCGGCGCCCGCGAGCTCACCCAACTGGGTGAGCAGCTGCTCACGGACGTCCAGGCGCTGCGAGAGCTCGACTTCGTGGCGTACGTCGACCATGTCGACGAGGACGGCGCCACGGCTCTCGAGAGCGTTCCGGTAGGAGACGTCCATCCAGACCCAGCCGCCGTCGAGGTGACGACATCGGATCCTCACTGGGGAGGTGCGCGCCTCGGGCCGGCGGAGGACGTGGGTCCACGTCCGGAGGCCGTGCTTCAGGTCCTCGGGATGCACCAGCTCACCGAGGCGTCGTCCCACGACCTGCCCAGGAGCCCAACCCAGGATGCCGGTGAACGACGGCTCCACGTCCAGCACGACGCCACGTGCGTCCGTCACCACCCTCGAGTGCGTGTTCACCGCCCCGGCCTCGCCCTCTCGGAGCAGACGCCCACGGCACCATTGTGCCGCAGATCCGGCTCGGAGCACTCCGACGGGCTCGCCCCGGTCAGGGCCAACCCGCCGAGCTCGGCCCCACGGGCCGGCGAGGCTGTCGGGGGTGCGGTCAGCCGGTCGCGTGAGATTCGCGGACGGCGGCCGCCGTGAGCACCGCGAGCCGGGCATCGCCGGCCGCGCCCAGGTGGACGCCCACATGCATGGTCCCGAGCATCCTGGTCATGCCGTCACCCATGTGGTCGGCGACGACCAGGGCGACACGGTGCTCGCGGAGGAAGCGAGCGACCCTGGCGTGGTGGGCGCCTTCCCCTCCTGCGTCATGGAGGGAGTCCCAGTGCACGTCGTGCTCTTGCCAGTCGGCGATGGCACCACCCTCGACCGAGGCGAGGGCCACGCGCGCGGCGCGTCCCCACCGCGGATCCACCTCACCGGTACTGTTCACGGGCACGCACACGATCACGCCGACTGCGCCTCTCTTGACTCCAGACGATGACGCCGCGTTCCGGCGTCCCTCGGCTGCACGTTACAAGTGTGCGAGGCACAAGTGTGCGAGACCGTGAGCACACCGGCGGTTCGCTTCGACGACGCCAGCGCGCTGGTCGTGGTCGACGTCCAGAACGACTTCGCCGATCCGAGAGGAGCCCTCTACGTCGAAGGTGGGGACTCGGTGATCGCGCCGGTCAACGACCTCGTCGAAGCTGCTCGGTCCGCCGGGGCGCTCGTCGTCTACACCCAGGACTGGCATCCTCCGTCCACCCCCCATTTCAAGAAGGACGGTGGGATCTGGCCGGTTCACTGCGTCGTCGGCACCTGGGGGGCCGAGCTGCACCCCTCGCTCCACGTCGTCGGTCCGGTCGTGCGCAAGGGAACCGGTCAGGAGGACGGCTACTCGGGGTTCACCGTGCGCGACGTCTCGACCGGTCTGGAGAAGCGCACCGGCCTTCAGGACATCCTGGAGCGACGGGGGGTCTCGCGGGTCGTCGTGGTCGGGCTGGCGCAGGATGTCTGCGTGAAGGAGACGGCGATCGACGCCCGGCGGCTCGGCTACGACACCGTTGTCGTGACGCGCGCCACCCGCCCGGTCGAGCCCACCAAGGGCGAGCAGTCGCTCGAGGAGCTTCTCCGCCGGGGCGTCGAGCTCGTCTGATCCTCCGCGAGGATCCTTGCCAGAGCCACATGCCGGCTCAGGACTCGAGGAGGCGCTCCAGCACCGCGACGTGGAGGCGGAAGGACAGGTCGTCGGCCAGCACGAACCGCACGGTGCGGACCGACGCCAGCGTCCTGATCGTCTCGAGCACCGAACGGATGGCGACCACCGCGGCCTGGTCCATCGGGTAGCCGAACGCGCCGGTCGAGATCGCCGGGAAGGCGAGGGATCGCAGCCCGTGGCGGTCGGCGAGCTCCAGGGCGTTGCGGTAGCAGGCTGCGAGCAGCTCGTCGGCGGGTCGATCCCTTCCGAACACCGGACCGAGACAGTGGATCACGTGTCGGTTCGCGAGCCGGTGGCCAGCCGTGATGACCGCCTCACCGGGAGTGATCGGCGCGAGCGGCCGGCACTCCTCGGCGAGCCCCGGACCCGCGGCCCGATGGATCGCTCCGGCGACGCCGCCGCCCGGCGCCAGCGCGGCGTTGGCCGCGTTGACCAGCGCGTCCACGTCCGGCTGCTCGACGATGTTCCCGAGCACCAGCTCGATCGTCGTGTCGCCCACAGCCACCGCATGTGCTCGCACCGCGCCACGGTAGGCCTGCGGGGAGGGCGCCGGGACCCCTCCTTCACGCACCGCTGTCGAGGAGCAGCGTGAAGGGGCCGTCGTTCTCCAGCTCCACGCGCATCGTGGCGCGGAAGCGTCCCGTGGCGACCGTGGCACCGAGCCGGCGCAGCGCCGCGACGAGCAGGTCGACCAGCGGCTCGGCGTGCTCGGGGGGAGCGGCGCGGACGAACGACGGGCGCCTGCCCTTGGCCGTGTCGGCGTAGAGCGTGAACTGGCTGACGACCAGCACCTCACGGCCGAGATCGCAGGCGGAGAGCTTGGTGCGCCCCTGGTCGTCTTCGAAGATCCGGAGGTTCCACAGCCGCTCTGCCATCCGCTCGGCATGTGAACCCTCGTCGGTGTGGGTCACCCCGACGAACACGCACAGGCCCGGCCCGATCGTGCCGATCTGGTCGTCTCCGACGCGGACCGACGCGTGCTGCACCCGTTGGACGAGCGCGCGCACGGCTCGACGTTCAGCCCCTCGAGATGCAGACGCGCATCGCCGCGAAGTGTACGGCTCGCTCTCGGCGACATCGATGGGATGAGGAGGAGGGGAACGCCCCTGCGTCTCCTCCGAGGCGAAGGGCTCGCCTTGCGCTGGGTCGTGAGGGACGTTCGGCCCTGGCGAGGTCTCGGGCGGCGCGGAAGGCTCTGAGGAGAGCACGTGTCATGGAGGAAGAGCACGTGTCATGGAGGAGGACGCTCATGCGCACCCGCGTCGTGGTCCTGGTAGCCGCACTCGTGGTCGCGACCGGCCTCGGGCTCGGGCTCGGGCTCGGGCTCGGGGTGAGCGCGAAAGGTGGCCCGGCGAGGACCGCCAGCGCGTCGGTCGGCGCACTCGTGACGGGGACGGTCGTAGAAGGCTGTCAGCAGTGGCTGCGGCAGGCACGCACTGCAACGGGCACCGGGCAGTGGTGCACCGACATGGCCCGGTGGATGGACCGGTACGGGGCCCGCCACGGTGTCGACCCGCAAGAGACGTGGGGAGGCCCGGCACGCTTGGAGGCGAGCTGCGAGCGCTGGCTCTCGACGAGCCCGCCGCAGCGCCCGCCTGCGGGCGTTACAAATGCGACGGGGTGGTGCAGCGCGATGGTCTCGTGGATGGCGGCGCACGTGTCCAGCTGGAGCGGGCAGGCCACAGGAGGGCAGGCCGCAGGAGGGCAGGCCACAGGGATCCGCGGCGGGCCGATGATGGGTTGGTGAGCGAAGGGGGACGCTCAGGCATGCCGCTGCACGTCGGGCAGGTCCGGCGGGCGCTCCTCCGGCCCCTCCCGAGCCTCCGGCGCTGCCGGCGCCTCCGGGGGGCGCACGACGACGACAGGGCAGTGCGCGTGATCCACGCAGTAGCGGCTGACCGATCCGATGACCATCTGTTCGAGGTGCCTGAGTCCCCTGGAGCCCACGACGAGGAGCGACGCGCCCCGGGCGGCCTCGATCAGCGACTCGCCCGCAGGAGGTGGAGCCCGGAGGCCGCGCACGTCGAGTGCCGGACGTCCGTTCTTGGCGAGCTCGATGCCTTCTTCGAGGATCCGCTCCTCGGTGCGCTCTTCGTCTTGGAAGGCGGGCAGCTCGAGGGTCACGGGCGCCCAGCGATCGGCGTGCACCACCACCAGCGCGCAGTGTCTGAGCTCGCACTCCGCGGCTGCCCATTCGAGCGCCCGACGGCTTCCCTCGGAGCCGTCGAAGCCGACGACCACCGGCGGTGGCGCGGCGTGGGGTTCCATCGAGATCGTCGTCTCCCTTCTACGGGGTCCCTTCTACCGGGTCCCGGCGACGGGTCCCTTGTTCGCGCTGCGTCTTCATCGCACGTTCTGCAGAGGTGTCGCTCGCGTCGCTCGGCTCCTTCGCCCGAACTGCAGAGGTCGTCGCGTCTCTTGCCACTGTCTGACGTCTCGGCGGGCGCAGGCCAGGGTCCAACGGCCCATTGGACCGGCCGGGACGGATTCGGCGAGATGAAACGAGATGAGAAAGGAGCGCGCTCGCGAGCCCCGCCGGTCGCGTGCCGGTGGGGGGAGTCTCGTCGCTGCGGGGGTTCTCTTCGGCTGACGGCAACGATCAGGCGGGGGGTCCAGCCACCAGGGTGACGGTGACCGTTCGGGTCTGCCCGCTCGCACCGAACACCTCGACGGGAAGGGCGGTGCCGGGGTCGAGGCGGGCGAGGACGCTCGAGACGGTGTCGGGGGATCCGACCGACTTTCCCGCCATGCGGACGATGAGGTCGCCGGGGACGATGCCCGCGCGGGCTGCCGGCGATGTCGCGAGAACCTGCAGCACGAGCGCGCCCGGCTCTTGGGTGGCCGTCACCATCACGCCAAGGAAGGCGGTGGGACCGACGTGGACCGTCGCCGACTCCTTGCCGCTGACGATGTCCCCGGCGATCGAGCGGAGCGTCGGAGCGGGGACGGCGTAGCCCTGGCTGGCGTTCTGGCTGAACGTGAAATCCGACGAGCCGGCCGTGACCATGCCCACGACACGGGCCTTTGCGTTGACGAGGGGGCCGCCTGATTGGCCGGCCTGGATCGCCGCGTTGGTCTCGATGAGCCCGGTGAGGTGCTCGGTGGTGCCCGAGAGCTCGGATCGCGCTGTGATCGTCTGGTCGAGCCCGGTCACCACTCCCGCTGCAGCAGTGGGCGTTCCCTTTCCCCCGGCGTTGCCGATCGCCACCACCGTGTCGCCGAGTCGCGGGGAGGACCCTGTGAACCTCACGGTCGGCAGTGTGGATGCTCCCTCGAGCTGCACGACGGCCACGTCATGGGTGGCGTCGTAGCCCACGACGACGGCGCGGTAGGTCCTGTTGTTGCCGAGGTCGGTGGCCTCGATCGCCGTGGCGCCTGCGATCACGTGGTTGTTGGTGATGACCCTCCCCGAGGAAGTCACGACCATGCCCGTGCCGGCGCTTGCCATTGTCTGGTAGCCGAGTGTCGCCGTGATGTCGACGGTCTCGGGCGCGACCGCTGCGGCGATCGCGGACACGGTAGAGGATCCCGGGGGGGAGGTCGCGCCCCTCGGCTGCGTCGAGGGCCCGTTGGCCGTGCCGTGCAGCGCGTAGCCGATGCCGAGACCGATCCCGCAGGCGAGAAGGACCAGCACGACGACGAGCGTGGCCAGCGGTCCCGACAGCCGGCGGTGGCGCGGCCGTCCTGTCCGCAGGTGTGTGCCGCTTGGAACTCGCCCCAGCTGCTGCGTGTGCCCCTCGTGAGCGGGGACGGCATCTGATGGCGTGTTGACGTCCCCTGGTGGCGGGATGGAATCCCCTTGGGTCGGGTGGGTGGACATGTCGGCTCCGAGGCAGCGGCGTGCCCTGCCGGCCGCCGCTCACGACGAGTCTTGAGCGTGCTCGGGTTGTCCGGAAGGGTCGAACGTCCCGGGGCCGCCACGCCTCGAGCCGAACCCCCTCGGCCGCCACGCCTCGAGCCCGACGCTGCCCGGCCCGGCCCCCTTCGGGCGACGGTGCCAGTATCTCGCTATGAGCACTCTCGGCGCGAGCACCGCGCGAGGAGACGAGGCGTCCGGGCGGCCCAACTACTTCGATGAGCCCGTGGCCGCCCGCTACGACGAGACCTCCGCCGAGATGTTCGATGCCGACCACGTCGATCCCGCGGTGCAATTCCTTGCCGGGCTCGCCTGGGGCGGAGATGCCCTGGAGCTCGGCGTCGGGACCGGACGGCTCGCCTTGCCGCTCAGCCGGCGAGGGATCCGTGTGCACGGGATCGACCTCTCGCCGCAGATGGTGGCCCGCCTTTTTGAGAAGGACGGGGCAGGGGAGATCGAGGTGACGATCGGCGACTTCGCCACGGCGCAGGTGGGGAAGAGGTTCTCGCTCGCGTACCTCGTCTACAACACGATCGAGAACCTGGCCACGCAGGACGCGCAGGTCGCCTGCTTCTGCAATGTCGCCGAGCACCTCGAGCCGGGGGGCTGCTTCGTCGTCGAGGTCGAGGTGCCGCAGCTCCAGCGGCTGCCTCTTGGAGAGGTGATAAGGCCGTTCGACGTGAGCCCGGCGCATCTCGGGTTCGACGAGATCGACGTCGCCACCCAGCAATTCACCTCGCACCATTACCTGATCTCGAACGGACGGATGCAGGTGACCTCGATGCCGTTCCGCTACGCGTGGCCGGCTGAGCTCGACCTCATGGCGCGGATCGCGGGCATGACGCTGCGTGAGCGGTGGGCGGACTGGACGCGTGCGCCGTTCACCGCCGACTGTGACTCCCACGTCTCGGTCTGGCAGAAGGAAGCCGCGACGTGATCCTGCGACCGCGCCGCCTCGTCCACTCGTTGTAAGGCTCGTTGCAGGGCTTGTTGGAGGGCCAGTGCCGGGGAGAATGGTGGCCATGTCCACAGTCATGCGTGCGCTCCTCGAGGCGCGTGCCACCTGCCTCGCGGACGTGGAGCTCGTCGCGTCCGGAGAACGGGTCCTCGTCCGAAGCGACCTCACGGGCACGATGCAGCTCTACGAGCTCGTCGCGGGAGAGCTCGTGGAGAAGAGCGCGTTGCCCGATCCCGTCGCAGCCGCGCTCTACGTGCCGGGGAGCCGGCGTGCCGTCTTGGAGGTCGACGCGACAGGCGACGAGCGCCACCAGTTGTACCTCCTCGACCTGGACCGGCCGGCGCCGGCTCGGACGCGCTCGGACATGGAGGCGCTCACCGCAGCCCCGGAGTTCGGCCACCACCTCGCTGGGGTCTCGCCTGCCGGCACGGTCGTGGCGTACGTCTCGAACCGCCGCAACGGGGTCGACTTCGACGTCTGGGTCTGCGACCTCGAGTCGAGATCCCACCGCGCGCTCTACACGGGAGGCGGCTGGTGCATGCCATCGTCGGGCTTCTCGCCCGACGGGAGGTACGTGGCGGTCGAGCGCCCGGGGGACCGCCCTCTCGACACCGATCTCCTCTTGGTCGACACCCAGAGCGGGGAGTCCCAGGTGGTCCTGGCCCACCCCGACGAGGCCGCCCAGGTTCGCTGTCCGGCCTGGACGGGCCCCGACACCTGCTTCGTCTCGTCCAACGTCGGCCGGGATCGCGCGGCCGTGGTCCTCTGCGACCTCGCGTCAGGCGACACGTCCACGGTGCCGGGTGTCGACGGCCAGTGGGACGCTCTGCCGATCACGAGCACGGACGGCGATGTCCTGCTCGTCGTCGAGAACCGCAACGGGGCCAGCGCATTGCGCCTCTTCGACGCACGGAGCCTGCGCGAGGTCGGTGAGGTCCCCCTCGCAGAGCCCGGGGTGGTGGACCCCTACGCGGCCGCGCCGCCGAAGCTGGACCTCGCCGGTACGCGGGTGTTCCACTCGCTCACGACCCCCAGGCGTGCCGCCGACGTGTGGGTGGGCCGGGTGGAAGGCGCTCCCCGGCAGCTCACCCGGAGCCCCGCCTTGGTAACGCCCTTGGACCTGTCACCGATCGAGACGACCGAGGTGGCCGCCTTCGATGGCGAGTCAATCCCGCTCTTCGTCCTGCGACCTCCGTCGCTCACGCAGCCGGCGCCGCTGCCGGTGGTGGTGATCGTCCACGGCGGGCCCGAGGCGCAAGCCACCCAAATCTTCAACCCGGTGGCCCAGGCGCTCGCCCGGTCGGGCTACGGCGTGGTCATCCCCAACGTGCGGGGATCGACCGGCTACGGCAAGCGCTACGCGTCACTCGACGACCGGACACGCCGCCTCGACTCGGTCCGCGACCTCGCATCCGTCCACGACTGGCTGGCGACGGCGGGGTTCGACCCGCGGCGTGCGGCGCTGTGGGGCGGGTCCTACGGCGGCTACATGGTGCTGGCCGGTCTGGCCTTCCAACCGGAGCTGTGGGCCGCCGGGGTCGACATCGTCGGGATCTCGGACCTCGTCACCTTCCTCGAGCACACCGCTGACTACCGGCGGGCGCATCGAGAGCGCGAGTACGGCTCGCTCACCGTCGACCGCCCGTTCCTCGAGCGAGCGTCTCCGCTGCGGAGCGCCGACCGGATCGGCGCGCCGCTGTTCGTCGTTCATGGGCGCAACGATCCGCGTGTCCCTGTGGGCGAAGCCGAGCAGCTCGTCGCGCGCCTCAGCGAGCGCGGGGTCCGCTGCGAGCTGACCGTGTACGAGGACGAGGGCCACGGCCTCGCCCGGCTTGCCAACCGGCTCGACGCCTACACGAGGGCGCTGGCGTTCCTCGACAGCGTGCTCGGTCGGCGCCCCGCATGAGCGACGGCGGCTCGACGCGCACCGTCAGGCGGTCGCTGCGGCTCCTTCGCGGCTTTCGCCTGGAGCAGCGCGACCCCGACGCCTTCTACGACCTGTTGTCCGCCGACGCCGTCGTGCAGCTGGCCCGCGTCGTCCGTCTCTCGGGCGCGCTCGTCCTCGACGTCGGGGGCGGGGCCGGCTACCTCACGCGGGCCCTCCGCGCTGCCGGCGCCCGCTGCGTGCTGATCGACGCGGACCTCGGCGAGCTGTCCTGGCGGGGGCCGCCGGCGGCCGCGTCGGTGGTGGCGGACGCCCGCGCCCTTCCCGTGCCCTCGGGCGCCGTCGACCTCGTCGTGTCCTCCAACGTGCTCGAGCACGTGCCCGAGCCCTTCGCGGTGGTCGACGAGATGGCGCGCGTGCTGCGGCCGGGCGGGCATCTCTGGCTGTCCTTCACCACCTGGTACGGGCCGTGGGTGTGGACAGCCAGCTTCGGCTTGGCCGTGGTACCGGACGTCGCCAGGATGTAGGCCGGCTCGTTCGACTCGAGCACCTCGTGACCGTCCGGCTCGCCACCTGCGAGCGCCAGGAAGTCGTCCCACTCGATGTCCCTGCCCGCGACAAGCTTGGCAGGCGCGCCCTCTCGTCCGAGTACCACCACCTTCTCCACGGGCGATGCTGGATCCGACAGAGCTTCCTCGACTATGCCGGAAAGCGGAACGAGCTTGCCCTTGCGCCAGGTCCCGTCGGTCGTCAGCAGGAGCTTTGCCCCGGCGAGCCTTATCCGCTCGGCCAGGGCGCCGCTCCCGAAACCCGCGAACACGACGAGGTGGACAGCCCCGATACGGGTGATCGCGAGCATCGTCGCGATTGCCTCGTACATCGTTGGCATGTAGACGGCAACCCGGTCTCCCTTGCGAACACCGAGCACCCTGAGCGACGAGGCGATCCTCCTGACCGTGCGGAGAAGCTGCGCATACGTGTACACCTCGCGCTGCCCCAGCTCGTTCTCGGTTATCAGGGCAGCATG
>JAJYYT010000283.1 GCA_021800645.1 Actinomycetes bacterium | reverse complement strand
TCACGCCGAACACGACGCCGTGGTGCCCCCTGGTGCGGCGAACGAGCCAGACGAGCCCGGGAAGCACGACGTAGAACTGGAAGAGGACCACGAGGAAGTACAGCTGGAAGTAGCCGTTCAACAGGTCGTGGACGATCGTGGAGCCGGCTGTGACCGGGCGAGCGGAGGACTCGAGGGTGTAGACGAAGTAGATCCCGGTCCAGGCGAGATACGGCACCAGCACGGCACCGAGACGGTGGACCCACAGCCTGACGACCGGGCGTCGTGTCGCGAGCTGGCTGTAGCCGGCGACGAGCGCCGAGAGGAAGAAGAACACCTCGCGCGTGGCGTGAAGGACCATGACGAGGCTCCATCCGACGGCGCTCCCGCCCGGGACGGGCCAGAGGACTGCGTGCTGGGCGATGACACAGACGAACGCGATGACGCGGTACAGGTCGAACTGCCTGAGGTAGGCGCGCGTCGGCTTCCCCTCCCCCATGGGGCCGCCTCGGCTCACCCGCTGCGAGCCGCCGCGGATGCCGCGTCGGACCAGGAGCGGGGGGCCTCAGGGTCAGCGCCCACGCCGACCGGCCGCACCGGCTCGTGCGGGCCACCGTCTGCGGCCCGGCGCAGTCCCTCGGGGAGCCACGTCGACCATCGCTCCCGCTTTCGCCCGGTGAGGGCGACGGCGAGCGGGGTCCGCGCGAGCACGCTCGACATGAGCACGCAGGTGAGGAAGACGACGGCGACGCCGATCGCGGTCACCAACGGCCACGGCAGGACGCGGTCGAGCGAGCGCCAACCGAGGTCTGCGAGCGCGTACACGAAGAGCATCTGCGCGAGGTAGACGCTGTACGAATTGTCCGATCCCGACATCGCCATGGACCGGATCCGACGCGACCGCCCGGGGGCGACGAGCCACACGCCGAAAAGATAGACGCAGGCGATCGCGCCGATGTTGAACGGGATGACGATCGGCTGGAGCGGATCCGACGCCGCTCCCATCCACGACACGGCGTGCCGGGCGGCGACGACGTACCACCCTTCCGCGACTGCCGCCGCGACCACCGTCGCGGCGAAGATCCTCCAGCCGTTGCGCAGGAGCCAGTCGTGCACGGCGTCGAGGTGCAGCGCCACCACCATCCCGGCGACGAGGTAGAACAGGTACGAGGTGATCTCCCTCGTCGCGTAGTAGCCGCGCATGTAGGCAGGCAGCACGTTCCAATGCATGAGGGTCGTCATGGCCACCTGCACGCCGAAGGCGACCCCGACGACCGCCCACGGACGGTGCGAGAAGCGGCGGACCACCCAGAACATCGCCGGGAAGAGGACGTAGAACTCCATGATGACCACCAGGTAGTACAGCTGGTAGTAGCCCGTCCCTAGGAGGTAGCCGAAGTGCTGGAGCCCGCTCAAGGCGTCGAGACCCGACCCCGGCAGGGACACGAAGAAGTAGATGACCGTCCAGCACAGGTAGGGCACGCCGACCGAGATGAAGCGCCGCCGGTAGAAGTACCGGTAGCCGATGCGATGCAGGTCGGCGTAGCCGTAGGTGAGCATGCACGCCGAGATGAAGAGGAAGGCCTCGCGCGTGACGTGGAGGAGCATCAGCGCGCCACCCACGGAGATCGCTGCGCCCGGGGCGAAGAAGAGCAGCGCGTGCGTCGAGACGACGCCTGCCTGTTTGACCGGCCGCATCGCGTCGACGTGGTCGAGACGCGGCTTGGCGACGCGCCGGCTCATCGCACCAGCAGTGAGTACACGACGGGCACCCCGGTCAGCGCCGTCCTGCGCACCTTGCCCGTCGTCCCCTGGGGCAACCGCTCCACGACGTGGTACGCGACCGGGCGCTTGGCCCGGGAGAGCACGTGGCTGCAGCGATCGTGCACTCGGGCCACGACTCGGGCGGCGATCTCCTCGTCCGCCTGCGAACGTACCTCGTCGACGACGAGGTACGCGACGGGCACGCTGCCGAGCACCTCGTGGTCCCACCCGACGACAGCCGCGGCCGTCACCGCCGGATCGCCGAGCACGGCGTCTTCGACCTCCTTCGGGTAGATCTTCTCGCCTCCCCGGTTGATCACGTCGTCGGCACGGCCGACGAGGAACAGATAGCCGTCGGCGTCCACGTAGCCGAGGTCGCCCGTCTCGAGCCAGCCGTCGCCGTCGATCCGCTCCTCGTACCCCGGTGACGAGTACGCCCGGATCACGCTCGGACCGCGGATCACCACGTGCCCCACGTCGCCGCAGGAAGCCGGGAAACGCTCGGAAGTGAGGACCTGCACCTCGATGTCGACGGGCACGCCGGCAGAGCCGGGCTTGCGCGGGCCACGAAGCGGGTTCGCGGTGATCTGGCTGGCCGCCTCGGTCATCCCGTAGGTCTCCACCACCGGGATCGAGGTCGCCCGCTCGAACCGCTCCAGGACCGGGACTGGCAAGGGGGCGGATGCCGACCTGGCGAATCGGATGCCGTCTGGGACTCGCTCTCCTGTCTCGAGGGCGGCAAGCCTCGCCAGGATCGCCGGCACCGCGTTGATCCACGTGACCCGGCAGCGCTCCATCGCGGCCCAGAACCCCCGGCGATGGAACCGGTCGTCGAGCACGAGCGTCGCCCCTGCCACGAGCGACGCGAGGAGGCCGACGACCTCGGCGTTGATGTGGAACAGGGGGAGCGGGTTGAACCCGCGGTCTGCCGGGGTGAGCTCGAGATGCCTGGCAACCGCGACGGCAGTGTGGAGCAACTGCGCCTCGTCGAGCCGGATGACCTTGGGCACGCCGGTCGTGCCGGAGGTGGACAGCACCACCCCGCCGCGGCCAGGAAGCGGCATCCCGACCGGCGAGGAGGATGTACCGGAGACCGGCGAGGAGGATGTACCGGAGACCGGCGAGGAGGATGTGCCGGAGACCGGCGAGGAGGATGTGCCGGAGACCGGCGAGGAGGATGTGCCGGAGACCGGCGAGGAGGATGTGCCGGAAAGGAAGCAAGCCCCCGGAGGCATCGTGACCCACTCGGCCTTGGCTCCCGCGGGCGGGCGACGATCTGCGACGACGAGGCTCGGCGTCGTCCGCAGGCATGCGCCCGCGAGCTCCGCGTCGGTCGACGAGGGGTCGAAGGGCGCCGCCGTGCGCCCTGACGCGAGGACGCCGAGGAAGACGACGGCGAGCTCCACCGGGTCGGACACCGCGATCCCGACCCTCCCACCAGGGGGCACGTCGAGGTCCTCGAGGAGCGCTTCCCACAGTGTGGCGGCACGGCGGAGATCGCCGTAGGTGATCGCAGGCCCGTCTGTCGCCGGCTCCAAGTACACGTGACGATCCGCGGTTGCAGAGCGCAGCCGCAGCAGCTGGGAGACCGTAACGCTGATCTTGCCCGGGGCGCGCTCGGCGGAGCGCGCGGCGAAGGTCACCTCAGTACGCCATCCTCGGGTCGCGGTAGTGCTTGAGCTCGATGAGGTTGTCGAACGGATCCCGAAGGACGAACGTCCGGTGGGCTTCCGCCGTCCCCTCGAACCGGGTCGACGCCTCCTGGAAGAAGTCGATCTTCCGCAGCTTCGCGAGCTCGTGGAGGAGGTCGAAGTCCTCCTTCCTGTAGAACGTGACGCCGAAGTGGCGCGGGTAGAGCGAGAGCGTCGCCGAGCGTGCTTCGGGCGACGAGAGATGGCAGACCACCTGGTCGCCGAAGAAGTCCAGCGTGATCCTGTCCGGGTAGGTGCGGGCGAGCTTGCACCCGAGCTTTG
>JAJYYT010000282.1 GCA_021800645.1 Actinomycetes bacterium | reverse complement strand
CACGTACACTTCGCCGCCTACCCTCGCGCTGGTGCAAACGCCGCACGGACTCTGCCTAGACCGCCCCACGTCTGTGGACACCCAATTGATGGCATGCCAATGGACAGGACAAGCGTATTGGTAGCCACCCGCTCACCATCCGAGCCGGCGTTCTTGGAGACGACTGCATCTGAGGGTACGGACACGCCCACGAGCGGGGGCAATAGGTTCAACGTGCCTGTCTCGCTCTCGGACAGCCAGGCACGTGGTGCCGCGCGTGGTCCCCTCCGCGGAGTCGAGGAGGCCCGCCGCCTGCAGTGCGTCGGCGATAGTGCAGGCCGCTGTCTCGTGTCGGCGATGCCCGCCGGCTGGCGGAGGCGCTGCTCACGGCCGCCGGGATGCCCCGGGAGCCGGCCACCCGCACGGCGTGGGCACTGCTCACCGCCGACCTGTGGGGCCTCGGGTCGCACGGGCTGCTCCGGCTCCCCTACTACCTCCACCGCTTCCGCGCCGGCGGATCGGACCCGCGTGCCGAGCTCCGCCTCATCGCCGAGTCGCCGGCCACGGCGGCGTTCGACGGCGGCAACGGACTGGGGCACTGGCAGCTGTGGGCTGCCGCCGAGCTGAGCGCGCGCAAGGCCCGCACCACCGGCATCGCCGCCGTGTCCGTCGCCAACTCCGGGCACTGCGGCAGCCTCGGGCTGTACGTCCTGCCCATGGTCGCCGAGGGGCTCATCGGCCTCGCCTTCTCCAATGGTCCCGCCGTCATGCCGCCCTGGGGAGGCCACGCGCCCGTGCTGGCGACGAGCCCGATCGCCGCCGGGATCCCCACCCGGCCCCGGCCCGCCATCGTGGACCTCGCGACGAGTGCGGTGGCGCGCGGCACGATCGCCCAGCGACGGGCGCGGCAGGAGCCACTCGAGCCGGGTTGGGCGTTCGACGCCACCGGCCAACCGACCATCGATCCCGAGGAGGCCCTGGCGGGCATGCTGGCCCCGATGGGCGGGCCCAAGGGCTACGCCCTGGCCTTCCTGGTGGAGGCCCTCACCGGCGGGCTGGTCGGACCCCACCTGGCCGGTGACGTCGCCGACCCGCTCCGCGACGCGGCGGCGGGCGATCCCCAGGGGATCGCGCACCTGGTGCTCGCCCTCGACCCGAGCTTCCTCGACGCCGACGGCGCGAGCGCGGAGCGGCTCGCGACGCTGGCGGCGCGCATCACCGACGCGGGCGGTCGACCTCCCGGCTGGGGACGGGGGGGGTGGCTCCGCCGCGCCGGCACCGGCAAGGTCTCGAACCGGGGCCGAAAGCCGCCCGAGGTCTTCCCTTAAATACGAACCGGCGGCTCGCGCGCGCCCATGACCGGCGAAGCGCTGCGCAGTGAGAACCTGCGCAAGGTCTACACGACGCGCGGGGTGCCCCCCGTCGTTGCGCTCGCCGGCGTGTCGATGGAGGTCCACCGTGGCGAGCGAGTCGCCCTGCTCGGACGGAACGGCGCGGGGAAGACGACCTTCCTCAAGATCGCCTCGACGCTCCTCCGCCCCACTTCGGGATCGATCGAGGTCTTCGGCTTTGACGTCGCGCGCACCCCGGAGCGGGCCCGCCCGTACATCGCCGTGGTGCCGCAGGAAGGCAAGCCGTTCTTCCACCTCACCCCGCGGGAGCAGGTCTACACGTACCTTCGCGCCCGCGGGATCGGCCGCGAGACCGCCAAGGCCCGTACCGAGGAGTCGCTCGAACGGATGGGGCTCCTCGAATTCGCCGACCGGCTGGCGATCACGCTCTCCGGTGGCCAGCGACAGCGGACGATGGTCGCCACGGTGATCGCGACCGAGGCACCGCTCCTCTTCCTGGACGAACCCTCGATCGGGATGGACCCGTTCGCCCGGCGGGACGTCTGGGAGTCCCTGCGCACGCTCACCCGACGGGGCTCGACGATCCTCCTGACCACCCACTACCTCGACGAAGCGGAGGCCCTGAGCCACCGCCTGTACATCGTCGAGCGCGGCGAGGTCTTGGTCAGCGGCACTGCCGACGACCTGAAGCGCTCGGTGGGCGGCACGCTCAAGGTCTCCATGGCCGGCGGCGCCCGGGAGGTCGAGCGGTTCCGCTCGTTCGGCTCCTGCGTGGCCGACGGCGAGCATCTGAGCGTCATCGTCGCGCCCGAGCGCCTCGGGGAGCTCATGGACCTCGCCGTCCGTTCTCAGCTCACCGCGACCGTGGGGCCGGTCACGCTCGAAGAGGCGTTCCTCCGGGTCGTCGGTCGGTCGATCAATGAAGAATAGCGACGCGGCCGCCGTCCCGGTCGCCCCGTTCCGCGGGCTCACCGCGTTCCTGTGGACGGAGGCGTTGGTCCAGGCGCACGAGAACCTCGCGATGGCGACCTCGATGATCGTCCAAGGGGTCCTCCTCGTCTTCGTCTGGATCCTCGCCCCGGGCCTCATCGGGGTCGCGCTCGTCGGAGCGATCCTGTTCTCGATGTTCGCGATGGGCCAGCGGGTGCTCAACGAGGCCGCGTACATCCGCATCGACCACAAGGCGAACGACCTCTACCTCGCCGGTCCGCTCGCCCCCGAGGCGTACTTCCTCGGGATGTCGCTCGGGATCCTCCTCGTCTACATCGCCCCGGTGATCGTGCTCGGGATCCTGACGGCGATCGTCGTCCATTTCTCCGTGCTGACCGCCCTCCTCCTCGTGGGGCTCGCCGCGACCGTCTGGCTCTTCGCGGCCTCCATCGGCTACGTCTTCTCGACGTTCTTCCGCGACAACCGGGCGATCTGGGCGTACGCCAGCCTGTTCTTCAACGTCTTCGGAGTGCTCCCGCCCGTCTTCTACCCGTTCTCGAGCTTCCCCGTGGACCTGCGACCGGTCGCGCTGATGATGCCGCCGAGCGCCGCGGCCGCTGTGCTGCAGCACGCGCTGGGGGCGACCGCGCTGACCTCGGGGGAGCTCGGGCTCGCGGTCGCAAGCCTCGCGATCGAGACGGTCGGGATCTTCCTCTTCGCCATCGTCTGGGCCCGGCGCACCGTGCAGGGGGCCTGAATGGCGCTCGCGAACGAACCATTGCCGAAGGTCGTGACCCGGGGCCGGGCCCTGCCCGCCTTCCTCATCGTCGGCTGGCGATGGATCGCCCGGAACCCGGCGGTCACGGTCGCCCCGATCCTCCTGCCGTTCATCTTCCTCTACTTCCTGTCGTTCATCTCGCCACCGTCCCTCCTGCCGCTCGAGATCGTGGGGGCGATGCTGTTCACGATGCAGAACATCGGTTCCTGGGTCCTCGGCGACAGCGCCACCTGGCGGATCGAATGCTCCCTCCAGGACATGTTCGTGGCGAGCCCGCTCGGTCGCCTTCGCTACCTGTTCGGCATCGCCTTCTCGAACCTGATCGCGATGCTCCCGGCTCTCGTCATCCTGGCCGCGCTCCTCGCCTGGGTCGGGGGCGAGCGGGGCCATCCCCTCACCCCGTTCGCGGCCGTGGTCCTCGTGGGGGCCCTCGGTAGCCTGTGGGTCCTGTTCTCCTCCATCGGGATCGCGATCTCGAGCCGGCTCAGGACCCAGCGGGAGATCTGGCCGGTCGGGAACCTAACGTTCACGATCCTCGGGATGCTCTCCCCCCTGTACTATCCCCTCTCGGTCCTGCCGCCCCTCTGGCAGGACGCGGCCCGTTTCCTCCCCGCGACCTACGCAGCGCTGCTCGTCCAAGGGGCCCTCGGGATCACGCCCGCCTCGCCCGCGGAAATGG
>JAJYYT010000281.1 GCA_021800645.1 Actinomycetes bacterium | reverse complement strand
CGCCGACGCCGCGGCCCGGGGCACGCCCGTGGTGGCGACACTCCTGCCGGCGACCAGCCTCTTCCTGAAGGGCGAGGAGTACGGGCCCGCGCGCGAGCTGATCGAACGGGGCGTCCCGCTTGCGCTCGGCACGGATTTCAACCCGGGCACGTCGCCCACGCCGAACTTGCAGCTGGTCCTCTCGCTGGCGGTGCTCCGGATGGGCCTGACGGCTGGCGAGGCGCTGGCCGCGGTGACGATCAACGCGGCGCACGCGCTGCGCCTGGGCGACACGCACGGGGCGATCGAGCCGGGCCGCCAGGCGGACCTGGTGGTGTGGGACGTGCCGACCTACGCGCAGATCCCCTACTGGGTGGGGGCGAACCTCGTGCGGGCGGTCGTGAAGCGGGGGCGGATCGTGATGCCCGCCGGATCGTGATGCCCGACGGATCGAGCGGTCGGGCGCGACTTGGTCGCCCGCCCGACGGGGCGGCCGCCGCTGCGCGACGACGGGGGCTCGGGGCGTTCCTCAGGGCTTCGCGCGCGACTCCAGCAGCGCCACGGTGGTCTCTTCCGGCACGGACGAGACCGTGACGGTCAGCTTCGGCTGTGGCGTCAGCTCCTTCACCCCCATCTCGTGAAGGAACCTGGCGAGCGCCGCCTCGCAGTCTGCGTCGTCGTCGCACACGAGCAGCGGCACGACGAGGTTCGCCTCGAGCTGCGCCACCACCTCCGCAGCCTTGGCCGCGCTCAGCTGGCCGCCGATCGGCACGCACGCCACGTCGACCGGGCCGATCTCTTTGAGCTGCTCCTCGGACAGCACGTGCCCCAGGTCGCCCAGGTGGATCGCGTGGAGGCCGTCGAGCTGCACCACGAACACGGTGTTGAGCCCGCGCTCGGTGCCCTTCGCCTCGTCACGCGCGGTGCGGATGCCCGTAACCAGGATGTCGTGTACCTCGTACTCGCCGGGTCCGGTCAGGCGGAACGCCGACTGTAGGCTCGCCGGGACGCCCTCGTCCGCGCTTGCTTTACGCCCGTTCGATCGCGTCGGGGGCGCGGGGTTGGGGTCGGGGTGGGAGTACGTGACGATGTCCGCGGTGAGTCCGCGTGCGGTGGGGCCCACGACCGACGGAAACGCGTCTGCGACGACCGTTCCCTCTTTCCCGCGCAGGCGGACACAGGTCTTGGCGTACCAGGTGACTTCCATCGGGGGGATTGTCCCAGAAAAGGGAACGAGGGCGCCTGCCCAATCGGCGCCCTCGTTCGGAGGGAGGGAGGTAGGAACTGGAAGGGAGGCTTCTCGGTTCCGTTGCACATACGTTAGGGAGTGACCGTGAAGGTGAAAGCCGGCGGATGGTGAAGAAAGCGCAACGCTCGTATCGCGCCCCTACATCGAATCCGGCGCTGAGATCCCGAGCAGCGCCAGCGTGTTCGCGAGCGTCAGGCGCGTCGCCGTCACCAGCGCGAGGCGCGTCGCCGACGTCACCGGATCGGCTCGGTCGATCACCCGTCGGTCGCGGTAGAAGGCATGGAAGGCGGTCGCCAGCTCTGTGCCGTACGCCGTGATGCCATGCGTCTCGTGCAGCGTCGCCGCGTCCTCGACGACCTCGGGCAACCGGAGCAGCAGCTTCGCCAGGCCCAGCGCGACCTCGTCGTCCGCCAGCGCCCCGGCGACCGAATCGGCCGGCGTCATGCCCGCCTCGGCTGCCTTGCGCAGGATCGAGCTGATCCGGGCGTGCGCGTACTGGACGTAGTAGACCGGGTTCTCAGACGACTGGCGCTTGGCGAGCTCGATGTCGAAGTCGATCCCGCTCGTGTGGGCGCGCGCGGCGATGAACCAGCGGGCGGCGTCCACCCCGATCTCCGCAAGGAGCTCGTCGAGCGTGATGAACTCGCCCGAGCGCTTCGACATCGAGAGCTCCTGGCCGTCGCGCACGAAGCGCACCCAGGCGATCAGGAGCATCTCGACCGCGTCTTTGTCGAAGCCCATCGCCTGCGCCGCGTTGCGGACGCGCGCGACCGTGCCGTGGTGGTCCGCGCCCCAGACGTAGATGAGGTGCTCGAAGCCGCGATCGAACTTCTGCAGGAGGTACCCGATGTCGGATCCGAAGTACGTGAACTGGCCGTTGGAGCGGCGCACGACGCGGTCCTTGTCGTCGCCGAACGCGGTCGAGCGGAACCAGAGCGCACCGTCCTGCTCGTAGAGCCAGCCGCCCTCACGCAGCCGTTCGACCGCGCGATCGACCCAGCCATCGCGGTAGAGCGAGCCCTCGCTGGTCCAGACGTCGAAGCGAACGCCGAGCCGCGCCAGGCTCGCTTCGATCCCCGCCCGCACGCGCTCGGACGCCCACCGGCCGACGACCGCGTCGGGGTCCGCACCGGGCTCGAGCGCGCGCGCCCGGATCTCGTCGGGGAGCTCGCGTGCCAGATCGTGGACGTACGCGCCGCGGTACCCGTCGTCGGGGACCTCGCGGCCGCCGCGGACCGCCAGCACCGACGCGCCCAGCTGCCGGACCTGCGAGCCGAAGTCGTTGAAGTAGTACTCGCGAGTCACGGCCTGGCCGGCGGCCTCGAGCACGCGGCAGAGGAGGTCGCCCACGAAGGCGCCGCGGGCGTTGCCGATATGGAGCGGCCCGGTGGGGTTCGCGGAGACGAACTCGACGTTGATGCGTCGGGGCCGGGGATTGGCGATGCGGCCGAAGAGAGGGCCCGCAGCGCAGGCCGCGTCGACGCCCTGCTCGACCGCCGCCGCATCCAGGCGCATGTTGAGGAAACCGGGCGGGGCGACATCGACCGATCCGATCGGCCCGGGGTCGCGCCCGAGCTCGTCGGCGAGGGCGCGAGCAATCTCGAGTGGGGGCCGGCGCAGGGGTCGGGCGAGCTTGAGCGCGAGGTTGGTGGCGAAGTCGCCGTGCGCGGGGTTGTCGGGGCGCGAGACCTCGATCTCGACAGGGGGCGCTGGTGCGGTAGCGCCTGCTGGGGCGGGAAGGGTGCCCGACTCGACCGCCCGAGCCCAGGCGCGCTCGACGGACTCGCGCACGAGTGTGCGGAGTGGTCGGGTCACGTCGAAGCTGCGAAGGGCGGGCTCGGTCACGATGTCCTCCGGGTGGCGAGCATGGGTTACGGGCGCGGCGTCCTCATCGGCGGCCTCGAGGCGGCGCGCCGGTCTGGGCAATGGTAGGACGGAGTGGCGCCTTGGGAGACGCAGCGGTCACGTGGGCGCGGTCTGTCACGAACCCTAGGGCTTGGGGCGCGCACGAACCCCGTGTGGCGAGGCTGGCGCTGAGGCCGTCCCCCCAGCCGACGCGCCCGCCGATCCGTGGGCCCCGGACAGATCACCCGCCGATGAGGCGCGGCCCGCCGAAACCCGGCCGCCGGCTGACCCGTCGCCGCTCAGCAACGCCCGTCGCTCGCTTCGCCCGAACCAGATCCAGTAGAGCGCCGTCCCGATCGTGTAGAGCACGATGATCGTGATGAAGTTAACCATGTAGCCGGCGTTGAACCCGAGCGTCGCCTGCAGCAGGCTGTACCACGGACCCGCGATGACCCAGCCCAGCGACCAGAGCAGCGAGCTCGCGGCCGAGAAGGTGGCCCGCTCCTCCGGCCGTACCCGCTCCATCGCAAAGGCCCCGAAGATCGGGTTGCCGGCATTCATCAGCGAGTTGCGGACCGCCATTGCCACCGCGACCGTCCAGAAGATCGGCGAGAAGCCAAGCACGACGATGAACGGGATGCTCGCCGCCTAGA
>JAJYYT010000280.1 GCA_021800645.1 Actinomycetes bacterium | reverse complement strand
GGGGCTCTTCGTGAGCCAGCTCGGTCACGGCCGCTACGAGCTCGGGGAGGCCGCGGCGAAGCAGGCGGGGGTGCTCGCGTACTTCCCGCTGTGGACGTACGCGCACCCGAGGGCGATCGAGCTCGCGGACCGGCTCGCCGAGCTCGCCCCGGGCGACTTGAACCGCGTCTTCTTCACCTCCGGGGGCTCCGAAGCGGTCGAGTCCGCGTTGAAGCTCGCGCGCCAGTACTTCCGCGTGAAGGGCCAGCCATGGCGCTACAAGGTGATCAGCCGCGACATCGCCTATCACGGGACCAGCATGGGCGCGCTCGCGATCACCTCGATCCCGAGCCTGCGCACGCCGTTCGAGCCGCTCATGCCAGGAGCGGTCAAGGTGCCGAACACGAACTTCTACCGGGCGCCCGAGCACGCAGACGACCTGGAGGCCTTCGGTCGCTGGGCCGCCGACGAGATCGACCGGACCATCGAGCGCGAGGGCCCCGAGACGGTCGCCGCGGTCTACCTCGAGCCGGTCCAGAACGCAGGGGGCTGCTTCCCGCCGCCGCCGGGGTACTTCGAGCGCGTCCGGCAGATCTGCGACCGCCACGGCGTGCTGTTCGTCTCCGACGAGGTCATCTGCGCGTTCGGCCGTCTGGGGGAGTACTTCGGCGCACAGCGCTTCGGCTACCAACCCGACATCATCACCGTCGCCAAGGGCCTCACGAGCGGCTACGCACCGCTCGGGGCGATGATCGCCAGCGACAAGCTCGTCGAGCCCTTCCTCCACGGCGACAGGAGCTTCGCCCACGGCTTCACGTTCGCCGGCCACCCGGTGAGCTGCGCGGTCGCGCTCGCGAACCTCGAGATCTTCGAACGGGAGCACATCCTCGAGCACGTCCGCGAGAACCGCGACTACTTCCGCTCGTCGCTCGAGTCCTTGTACGACCTGCCGATCGTAGGGGACGTGCGCGGCGAGGGGTTCTTCTACGGGATCGAGCTCGTGAAGGACAAGGCGACCAAGGAGTCCTTCAACGACGAGGAGTGCGAGCGCCTGCTGCGCGGCTTCCTGTCGGGAGCGCTGTTCGATGCAGGGCTGATCTGCCGCGCCGACGACCGGGGCGACCCGGTGATCCAGCTCTCGCCGCCGCTCATCTGCGGGCACGAGGAGATCGACCTCATGACCCAGATCCTGCGAGACGTGCTGACGGAGGCCCAGCGGCGGGTCTGAGCGTGGCCATAGATGCAGGGCGCGCGAGCGGACCGGCACGAGACGGGCGCGATCGAGATGCCTGAGAAGCCCCGGCAGGACCCGAGCCCGGACCGCCGCGGCCTGTCGCTGTGGTGGGACATGCTGCCAGAGGCCGCCGGCGTCCGTCCGGGGCTCGGCGGCGACCTCGACGTCGACGTCGCGATCGTGGGCGCCGGGTACACCGGGCTGTGGACGGCACGCTATCTCGCGATCGCCGACCCGAGCCTGCGCATGGTCGTGCTCGAGGCGGAGGTCGCCGGCTATGGCGCGTCGGGGCGCAACGGAGGGTGGTGCTCGGCGCTGTTCGCGGCGTCCGACACGAAGCTCGCCCGCGAGCACGGCGAGGACGCGGCACGCCGCATGCGCGCGGAGATGGTGCGGACCGTCGAGGAGGTGGGGCGCGCCGCTGCGGCAGAGGGGATCGACTGCCACTTCGCCAAGGGGGGCACGGTCGTCATGGCCCGAGACCCTGCCCAGGTGACGCGGGCGAAGATGCAGGTCGCAGAGGCCCGCAGCTTCGGCGCGGGCGAGGCCGATCTGACGTGGCTCGACCGCCGGGAGGCGCACGAGCGCGTCGGGGCGACGCGGGTGCTCGGGGCCACCTACACGCCGCACTGTGCGGCGATCGACCCCGCCCGCCTCGTGCGCGGGCTCGCCGAGGCGGTGGAGCGCCTGGGGGTGCCGGTGCACGAGGGAACCCCGGTCGTCGCCATCCGTCCGGGGCGCAATGGGCGGCGGCCCGCTGCCGTGACGACCCGGGGAACGGTGCGCGCCGAGGTGGTGGTGCGTGCGCTCGAGGCGTGGACCGCGACGCTGCCGGGCGAGCGCAGGACGCTCGCGCCCGTGTACTCGCTCATGCTCGCGACCGAGCCGCTCGACGACGCGTTCTGGAAGGAGGCGGGGCTTGCGGCTCGGGAGACCTTCTCCGACCAGCGCCACCTCGTCATCTACGGACAGCGGACCGCTGACGGGCGCGTCGCCTTCGGCGGGCGCGGGGCGCCGTACCACTTCGGGTCTCGGGTGCGGCCGGGCTTCGACCAGGACGCGAGGGTCCACGAGGGGCTGCGCCAGGCGCTCGTCGATCTGTTCCCTGCGCTTGGCGACGCGAGCATCACCCACCGCTGGGGTGGGCCGATCGGCGTCCCGAGGGACTGGCACTCCTCGGTCGGCCTGGACAGGGCGACCGGCGTCGCCTGGGCCGGGGGCTACGTCGGGGACGGCGTCTCGACGGCGAACCTCGCGGGCCGCACCCTGGCAGACCTCGTGAGGGGGGAGCGCAGCGATCTCGTCACGCTGCCCTGGGTGGGGCATCGATGGCCGAGGTGGGAGCCGGAGCCGCTGCGGTGGCTTGGCGTGAACGCGGGCCTCCGCGGCGTCGAGCTCGCGGACCGAAGCGAGGCCCGACGGGGCCGGCCCTCGTGGCTGGCGTCCAAGATGAGCGGCATGCTCGGCGGGCGCTGAGCGGGGGACCTGGGCGTGGCCGCGAAGCTCGTCTTGGACCTCCACGACATCTACAACAAGGGCGAGGAGATCGACCGCGCCCTCGAGCGGGTCATCGCGGAGGCGGAGGCGAAGAAGGCGACGCTCATCGAGATCATCCCGGGCAAGGGGTCCGGTCAGCTGAAGAAGCGGGTGCTGCGCTACCTGGACCGAAAGGACGTCCGGGCGCGCTACCACCGGGTGGAGAAGGACTCGAAGAACTTCGGGAGGATCTTCGTGCACTTCCGCTGGAAGTGAGCGCCCGCGCCCGCCCGCGTGTCCGGTGCGGGCCGCTATGATCCAGCTCCTGCCGGCGTCCTTCGGGGCCCGCCGGTCCCGAGGAGCCACGAGGGGCCGGTTGACGAGCCACCTGCTCGCTGGTAGAGTAGATCTCCCGCCAACCGGCTCGTCAGAGCCGTGTGGCGAGGCCGAAGCGAGCTCGGGCAACCCCCGCGCTCGCTCGGGAGCCGGCACCGACGCCCCCTGGGGCGAGTGCCTGGTCGTTCCTTGAAAACGGAAGAGCGAGAGCCAAAAGCCAGTGCGGGCGGCTCCGGGCGAACGTCCCGGGGTCGTACGTCAAGCAATGCAGCAATGGCAGGCCTCACGGAGCGCTCCGAGTGGGCGCGCCTGTGGTCTGTCGTCGGCCGGGACTCGAGTCGGTCCCGGTCGGCTCTCTGATTCTTCTCCGAGGCCCCTCGGGGCCAGTGGACGAGAGTCTCGATGGAGAGTTTGATCCTGGCTCAGGACGAACGCTGGCGGCGTGCTTAATACATGCAAGTCGAACGAGGTCCATCCGGTGGCAACACCGGTGAAGACCTAGTGGCGAACGGGTGAGTAGCACGTGAGCAACCTGCCCCGAAGACTGGGATAACACCGGGAAACCGGTGCTAATACCGGATATCCCCATCGGATCGCATGATCTGATGAGGAAAGGGTTTCTGCTTCGGGAGGGGCTCGCGGCCTATCAGCTTGATGGTGAGGTAACGGCTCACCATGGCGACGACGGGTAGCTGGTCTGAGAGGACGAT
>JAJYYT010000279.1 GCA_021800645.1 Actinomycetes bacterium | reverse complement strand
CGTCTACCGCGAGGGCGACGTCGAGCTCGCCAAGTCGAACATCCTGCTGCTCGGCCCGACCGGCTGCGGCAAGACCCTCCTCGCCCAGACGCTCGCCCGCATGCTGAACGTGCCGTTCGCCATCGCCGACGCGACGGCCCTGACCGAGGCGGGCTACGTCGGCGAAGACGTCGAGAACATCCTGCTCAAGCTCATTCAGGCCGCTGACTACGACGTGAAACGGGCTGAGACGGGCATCATCTACATCGATGAGATCGACAAGATCGCACGCAAGAGCGAGAACCCCTCGATCACCAGGGACGTGTCGGGCGAGGGTGTCCAGCAGGCGCTCTTGAAGATCCTGGAGGGCACCACTGCATCGGTGCCGCCGCAGGGGGGTCGCAAGCACCCGCACCAGGAGTTCATCCAGATCGACACGACGAACATCCTCTTCCTCTGCGGGGGGGCTTTCGCGGGGCTGGACAAGATCATCGAGAGCCGGATCGGCCGCAAGGGCATCGGCTTCAGAGCAGAGGTGCGGCAGCGCAGCGAGCGCGACGACACCGAGATCCTCCGCCACGTGCTGCCCGAGGACCTGATCAAGTTCGGGCTGATCCCCGAGTTCATCGGCCGTCTCCCGGTGGTCGGCGCGGTGAGCCAGCTCTACAAGGACGCGCTCATCCGGATCCTCCTCGAGCCCAAGAACGCGCTCACGCGTCAGTACCAGCGGGTCTTCGCGCTCGACGGCATCGAGCTCGAGTTCGCTCCGGACGCCTTGGAGGCGGTCGCGGAGCAAGCGCTCCTGCGAGGGACGGGAGCGCGCGGGTTGCGCGCGATCCTCGAAGAAGTCCTGCTCGACGTCATGTACGACCTCCCGAGCCGCAGTGACGTCGGGAAGTGCGTGGTCGACCGGGCGGTGGTGCTCGACCGGGTGCACCCGACCTTGGTCCCGCTCGGAGAGTCGCCGGCGAAGGCTGCCTCGCGGAGCCGCCGGGCGGCCTCCTGAGCCAGCCGAGCAAGCGCTCGGTGACGCCCTTCTCCTCGCTCGAGCTGGCGCTCGCCTGGCTGGATGGTCACACCGACCTCGAGTCGAAGGTTCCCAACCGGCGGTCGTTGCCCACGCTCGAGCGCATACGCGAGCTCATGCGCATGCTCGGAGAGCCAGAGCGTGCGTACCCCGCCATCCACCTCACCGGGACCAACGGCAAGGGCTCGACCGCGGCGATGGCCACGGCCCTCCTCGCGGCTCGAGGGCTCTCCGTGGGGACGTACACGAGCCCGAACCTCTCCAAGGTGAACGAAAGGATCTCCCGCTCGGGGTCACCGATCGACGACGCCTCGCTCCTCGAGGTCCTGGGCGCGCTCGCCCTGATCGAACCTTCCCTCTCCGACAGGCCCACGCGCTTCGAGCTGCTGACTGCCGCAGCGTTCGCCTGGTTCGCCGACGTGGCGGTGGACGCCGCGGTGGTCGAGGTCGGTGTCGGAGGCACGTGGGACGCGACCAACGTGATCGACGGCGTCGTCGCGGTGCTCACCAACGTGAGCTACGACCACACCGACGTTCTCGGCCCCACCCTCGAGGGGATCGCCCGCGACAAGGCGGGAATCGTGAAGCCTGGAAGCGTCGCGGTGGTCGGGGAGGAGGACCCGGTGCTCGTCGCAACCGTTCGGTCAGTGGCCGAAGCGGCGGGTGCTTCGCAGGTTTGGGTCCGCGGTGAGGAATTCGACTGCACGTCCAACCAGCTTGCGGTCGGTGGACGCCTGGTCGACCTGCGTACCCCGGGCGGCTTCTACCACGAGGTCGCTGTTCCCCTCCACGGGGAGCATCAGGGGTTGAACGCCGCCTGCGCGCTCGCGGCCGTCGAAGCGTTCTTCGGCGCGCCGCTCGACCCGGATGTCGTAGCGGAGGGGTTCTCCACGGTCAGGGTGCCGGGTCGTCTCGAGGTCGTCGGCCGCAAGCCCTTGTGCCTCCTCGACGGGGCGCACAACGTGGCGGGGATGCAGGCGCTCGCCGCTGCGATCGGGGACTTCTCGGTGCCGGGCGAGACCGTCGCCGTCGTCGGGATGCTGACCGGCCGGGACCCTTCGGCGATGCTCGCTCCCCTGGCGTCAGCAGGGGTGCGGCGAGTGGTGGCCTGTGCGCCGAAGTCACCGAGAGCCCAGCCGGCGGGCGCCGTCGCGGACGCCGCACGTGCTGCGGGCATGGACGCCCTCGTCGCCGGCACGGTGGGCGAAGCGGTCGCGCTCGCCCGGGACGTGGCCGGAGGAGACGGCCTCGTCCTGATCTCGGGATCGCTCTACGTGGTCGCCGAGGCTCGCTCCCTCCTCGTCGGCGGGCAGGTGACCCTCCCCCCGGGGGCTGACCCCGGGCCTGGTAGGGTCCACCGCTCGTGACTCGCACCCTGGTCATCGTGAAGCCCGACGCCGTCGAACGCGGCCTCGCAGGAGAGATCGTCTCGCGCCTCGAGCGTAAGGGGCTCCGCCTCGCCGCCGGCGAGCTCCGCACGATCACCCCGGAGGTCGCCGCCCGGCACTATGCAGAGCACGAGGGCAAGCCCTTCTACGAGGACCTCGTCGCTTTCATCACGCGCTCGCCCGCCCTGGTCATGGTGGTCGAGGGACCGGACGAGGAGACCTATGCGGTGGTCCGGACGCTCATGGGGTCCACCGACCCCAAGCAGGCGGCGCCCGGCACTATCCGTGGGGACCTTGCGATCACGCTGACCGAGAACCTCGTCCACGGCTCCGACTCTCCCGAGTCCGCTGCCCGGGAGATCGCGCTCTTCTTCCCTGGGCTGACCCCCCGTGAGCTGGGCTGACCCCCGCCGAACCGGACTGCTGTCCCTGCCTGCCCGGTCGCGCGGCGCCCTTGTGTGGCACGATAGGGTCTCGTAGCCTTTCGGGGATGCCCGTCGTGGACAGGCCCCCACGTCCTTCCCGACTGCGTGCCCCCGGCGATCCGATCCTCGGAGAGGAGCCCTAGGTCGATGCCCGACAACCGTCTCAACCTGCTCGGCCGTGACATGGCGGTCGACCTCGGTACCGCCAACACCCTGGTGTACGTGCGCGGCCGCGGGATCGTGCTCAACGAGCCATCCGTGGTCGCCGTCGACGTGAAGGACGGCAGGCCGCTTGCCGTCGGCGCCGAGGCGAAGCGGATGATCGGTCGGACCCCGAGCAACATCCAGGCGATCCGGCCGCTCAAAGACGGCGTCATCGCGGACTTCGAGATCTGCGAGAAGATGTTGCGGTACTTCATCCACCGCGTTCACCAGCGCAGGTTCGCGAAGCCCCGGATGGTGATCTGCGTCCCGTCGGGGATCACCGGCGTCGAGCAGCGCGCGGTGATGGAGGCTGCGGAGTACGCCGGCGCGCGCAAGGCGTACATCATCGAAGAGCCGATGGCGGCGGCCATCGGGGCGGGGCTGCCGGTTCACGAGCCGACGGGCAACATGGTCGTCGACATCGGCGGGGGGACGACCGAGGTGGCGGTGATCTCTCTCGGTGGCATCGTGACGAGCCAATCGGTCCGCATCGGGGGGGACGAGCTCGACGAGGCGATCGTCTCCTACGTGAAGAAGGAGTTCAGCCTCGCTCTGGGAGAGCGCACCGCCGAGGAGATCAAGATCGCCCTCGGCTCCGCCTACCCGCTCGAAGAGGAGCTGCACGCCGAGATCCGGGGCCGCGACCTCGTGACGGGGCTCCCCAAGACCGTCGTGGTGTCGACCGAGGAGATCCGGCGCGCCATCGACGAGCCCGTCTCGGCGATCGTC
>JAJYYT010000278.1 GCA_021800645.1 Actinomycetes bacterium | reverse complement strand
CAGGCGAGAAGGAGCATCACCCCGTGGCGTCGTGCAGGTCTCATGTTTCTCTCCCTTCGGGCGATGTGGGACGGGCCCTTCTCTCCCCATCCGTGCCTGAGGTAAGGGCTTTCTGCCGGGTCCCGGACCCGGTTCCGGGAACGGGTTGCTGAACGCGGGCAGCGCCACGGCCGCAGGAAGTCCGGCTCCGAAGGAGTTGATCGCCCGGATGGACACTCCGAGCACGAGCCTGAAGTTGTTGCCGCCAGGGCTCGAGAAGGCGATCGGGAGCGTGGTCGTGTTCGCCCCGAGCTGCCCGCAGGACCGCTGCGCGCCGGCCGACCAGCAGTATTGGTAGCCGCTCACGGGGGCGCCTCCCTGGTCGGCCGGCGCCGACCAGGAGGCCTGGTAGGTGCGCTCGAGCCCCTTCACGAGGACGACGGTGAGGCCTGCGGGCGGGCCCGGTGGCCCGCTCGGGGTGACGGTGACCTCGGCCGAGGAGGGCGAGAGCCCGGCGGCGTCGTCGGCGAGGACGACGAGGCGGTAGGGGACGCCGCCCTCGGGGATCGAGAAGCTGGCGGAGGCGGCCGTCCGGGCGTCGACGACCTCTCGCTCGCCGGCACCGACCCAGGCGACCTCGTAGCGGGTGATCGGCGAGCCACCGTCGAAGGCCGGCGCCGCGAAGGAGACCTGGATCCTGCCCGCCGAGCCGCTCGCGGTGACGCCCGTGGGCGCGCCGGGGACGGTGATCGGGGTCACCGTCGCCGTGCTGGGCTCGGGCGTGACGGTGCTGCTGCCGAGCTGGCTGGCAGGCACCTCGACGATCCCCGAGGTTCCGTTGCCGGACCAGGCGATGGTGTAGGCGGCGATGGCGCTCCCGCCGTCGCTCTGGGGCGGCACCGCCGTCACGGTGACGACCGGCATCTCGCCGGAGCCGCAGCCCCCACTGTTGACCCCGGTGAGATCCGGTGGTCCCGGCGGGGTCGGGGCCTCGGTCGTGCCCGAGATCGTCGCAGCCGGACCCGTAGAGCCGGACGAGCTGGCAGCGATTGCGACCGTGTAGGACGTGGCTCCCGACAGGCCGTCCGCGGTGGCGCTCGTCGCCGAGGCCGGAGCGGTCGTCGTCACCTGCGGGCTGGTAGCCCCGGCGGGGGTGGCGGAGACCGTGTAGCCGCTCAGGCCGCTCGCCCCCGGCCACGTTGGCTTCTGCCAGGACATGGTGAGGCTCGTCGGGCCGGCCACCGGTCACCGTGGGCTCGAGGGGAGCCGTGGGGCTCGGGCTCGGGCTCCCGCTCAGCAGCGTGGCGCTGCCGAGGGAGAGGTCCACGCCCTGCTCGAAGCTGTAGCCGAGCGCGTCGAGGGCGATCCCGGCCGTCCCGATCACGCCGCCATGGAGGCTCCAGCCCGACGCGTTGCCCGAGAGCGAGACCTCGTCGAGCAGGCCGAGTTGGGGACCGACGCCGCCGACGTCGGGGATGCCGTAGAGGACCTGGATCGCGGGGCCGATGCCGGCGGAGATCGACCCCTGCCAGCCGGGCGGGCTCTGCGATGCCGTCGGCACGAGGTGGAGGTGGTCGAAGGTGTTGAACGACGGCGTCGTCGCCCCGAACGCGAAGGAGGCACCGGCCGATCCCGACAGGGTGTCGCCGATCGTCTCGCTGAAGGCCTCCCCCACCGAGCCCCCGGCCTGGGCGTCGGCGAGCAGGTTGACCGTGAAGCAGCCGATCTCGGTGCAGAAGTCGCCGATCGGGACGGTGGCGAGGTTGGCCGAGGCCGAGCAGTCGAAGCCGGCCGTCGAGGCGAAGGTGAGCGACCCCGACAGTCCCGGGCTGAGCGAGAAGCTCCCGTTGACCTGCGGGTTGAACAGGTCAGGGTCGGAGATTCCGATGGTCAAGGTGGCGCTCGGCGCGACGCTGGGGGAGGAGGTGACGTCGAGCACGCTGCAGGTGATGCGGGCCCACCCTCGTCGGCTGCACCCGGACGGCGGACGGTCGGCGAAGGCGAGAGGGTGAGGGCCTCGCGGGCGTGCGCGAGGTGGAGTTGGAGGCGTAGCCGCCGGAAGGCGGCGAAGGGCGAGACCTCCGTGGTCGTCACGTCCGTCCCGCCGGCGCCGTGCGTGACGGCGGTCACCCGGGCCAGCACCCCTTGGACGCGGCCACCGGTCACGGGCTGGACGAGGATGTCGCCGGCCTTGAGCGAGGCGCCGGCCGCGGCCGCGCCCGGCCTCGGGTGGAGGGCGAAGGTCCCGAAGCTGGCGGGCGCCCGACCCGAGGGCGTGGCGATCGTGCCCGGCGGCAGGACGACGGTCGTGCGCGGCGCCACTTCGAAGTAGCCGACATGGAGCGTACGCGGCCGATCCGGCGGGACGGAGAAGGCGATCCGCTCCCCGGCCACGGCGCCGGCGGGTTGGGAGGGGTAGGCAACCTCGAACCGGCCGAGGTCGACCGGGAGCGCCACGAGCACGTAGCGGCCCACGGCGGTGAGGCAGAGCGAGCGGCTGGAGCCGACGGCGAGGCGCGAGTCGCCCGGTCCGTCGAGCGTGACCTTGGCCGAGGCGCCCTGCGGGAGGCCCGCGAACTCGATGCTGACCGGCCGGCCGCCTGCGCACGACGGACCGCCGCCGGGCGGTGGCGGAGAGGGCCGTGGCGCCGACGCCACCCGCGCGATCCCTCCGCTCCCTCGAGGAGGCGGCGGACGCGAGCGTGGCCCCGCTCGCGTGGCGGCGAGGGACGAGGGAGAGGACCGGGGCGACGCTGAGGCCGCAGAGGACACCGACGATCAGGGCGGCACGCGCCAGACCGCGACCGCCTCGCCACCCGCGCGTGCCGCTGCCCCCCAAGGTGACATCGGTAGATGTTCTACCAGAAGGTGCGCGCACTGTCACGATGTCTGCACGCTGATGCAGCGAAGCGGCAACGGTCCCATCCTGTCGTTTCGCGGCTGTCCCAATTCTCGGGACCTGGCGTGCTACAGCCTCTCCATCCGCTGCTGCTCTCCCTCGCCGGACCCACCTATCGTCGCGGTGAAGTTTCTGGGCGCGCTCGGCGCGCTCGGGTCAGCCGGAGCGACCACCAGGGTCGAGCCATTGAGGCTCAGGACGTAGGTGACGTAGTGAGCATCTGCCTTCGGCCCAGATGGACAAAAGGACGAGCTCAGCCACTCCAGGGTCCGGAGGGCAAGGCGACCGGTCCCATCGCCGACGGCGACCTCCGGAAAGATGCTCATTCCCCGCGAATGCGCCAGGTTCAGACGATCACTCGTCGTCAACAGGCGCTCGTTGTCGAAGAACCAGATCGGCTTGTTCGACGTGCAGCCCATCGAGGGGTTGAACGACGTGCCGACTGCCACGAGGACGCCTCCGTGCCCGTCTGCCGCCACCCCCTCGAGCGCGGTCTCTACCTTGCAGGACCGCAACGGAGCCCCGTGCGCCGCTCGGCAGACCTCGTTGAAGAAGTCGTTTCCTGCAACTCTTCTGTCATGTGCAAGGGTGGCCTTGATCGTGTTCGACCGGCTCGGGTTAGGAAACGATGTCGCCGCCCGCCAGACGGCTGCGTCCCCCGATGCCCCTACCGTCGTGCAGAAGGTGGGCGTCGGGAAGCAGGTTCCTGCCGACTGACATCGGGGCGCTCCAGGATGAGCCGTCCCACATGAAGATCCCAGGGCCTCGCGGCGACGGGGTACGCGGTCGTGTCGGACGCCATGCAGAACGACGGCGAGGCACACGACACGCCGGCGAAGCCGGCGTCCCCGGTCGCCCGCGGCGGTCCCTTGACCGACGACCACGACGTGCCGTCGAACACCGAGGCCATGTCGC
>JAJYYT010000277.1 GCA_021800645.1 Actinomycetes bacterium | reverse complement strand
GCCCTCGAGACCGGCTGGCGGTAGGCGATGATCGCCAGGGTCTCGAGCGCCGCGGTCGACAGGCGGTGCGAGACGTCGCGGTTCGCGAACCGCTCGACGTAGGGGGCGAGCTCGGGGTGGCTCTGGTAGCGGTAGCCGCCGGCCACCCTGGCGAGGACGAAGCCCCTCTGCTCCTCGCGATAGGCGGCGGCGAGCCGCGCGCAGGCGGCCTCGACGCGTTCCGCCGGCTCCTCCACGAGCTCCGCGAGGAGCCCCGGGGGCACCGGCTCCACGGCGACCATGACGACCGCTTCGATGGCGCGGGAGAGCTGGTCGTCGTTCATGGGGCGAGGATCTCCGGCGCGATCCGGGTCAACGGGTCGAGCGTCTCGGGCGCGAGCGTCTCGGGCGCGGTGCGGGTCAACGGGTCAGCCCTCGTACTCGTCGGCACCGACGAGCGCCTCGGCGAGTGGATGGTCCTCCCCCACCCACTCGATCTCCAAGTCCCCGAAGCGCTCGGCCTGGCCGACTGCCACCTTGCCCAGCTTGCACAGCTCGAGCACCGCGAGGAAGTGGACGATCACCTGGATCCGGGTCTCGAGGCCCGCGGTCAGCTCCCGGAAGGAGACTCGCCCGCGCCCGGGGAGCATGCCGGCGAGCGCCCGGACGGTCTCGGAGACCGTGACCGTGTCGACGGTCACGTGCGACAGGTCGACGCTCGGCGCGGGGCGCTCCGCCGTGGCGCGCAGGTACGCCTGGGCCAGCCGGTCGCAGGTGACGCCTTCGAGGAGGTCCGGCGCGTGGACGACAAAGCCGTCGTCGAGGCCCACCTCACGGGCGACCGAGCGGGCGGCGTGCTCGGCGAGCACCACGAACGCGTCGGCCGCCGCCGCGTACGCCCGGCACTCCAAGAGCCGCGAGATCAGCAGGTCGCGCTCCTCCCAGCCGCCGAGCTCCTCGTCCTCGTCCACGCCGTCGGGGCCGGGGAGGAGCCGCTTGGACTTGATCTCGACGAGGATCGACGCCATGAGGAGGAACTGTGAGCGCTCGTCCAGCGACACCGTCTCGGGGCGCTCGCCGAGCACGGCGACGAAGCCGTCGACGACCGGCGCGAGCGGGACGTCCAAGATGTCCACTTCGTGGGTGTTGACCAGGTGGACGAGCAGGTCGATGGGCCCCTCGAAGACCGGCGTCGCGACGTGGGGCGCAGGCGCGGACATGGCGTGCAGGTGTGTGGCAGCGACCGCGGTCACCCGTGCGACGTTACCAATCGCACCTTCTGAGGCGGTGCATGGTCGGGGCTCTGCGGGCGGGGCGCGTCGGGGCTCTGCGGGCGGGGCATGGTCGGGGCTCTGCGGGCGGGGCGCGTCAGCGAGCTCCGGACAACGCGTGTCAGCGGGCCGCGGGCGGCGCCGGGACATCGAGCGTCACCTCCACGCCGTCTGCTCGCGACACGTCGAGGGCGGGCGGTCCGTGCGGCGCCCTCGTGACCGCGAGCTCCAGGCGGGACCGGCCCACCCCGAGCCCGGAGAGGTGCACGTGCAACAGCCAGTCGGGCAGGAACGGGCGCAGCGTGAGGCGGTGGCCGGCCGCGTCTGCCTGGTACCCCATCAGCACGTCGACGGCGTGGATCACCGCGCCCGAGGCCCACGCCTGAGGGACGTTGGCGCCCAGGTACTGGACCGGGAAGTTGCTCGCGTCGCGCTCGATCCCGGCGAACAGCTCCGGCAAGCGTGACGAGCGGAACCGGGTGGCGGCGGCGAAGACGGCCCGGACGACCTGCGCGGCTTCGTCGTCCAAGCCGTAGCGGCGGAACCCGGCGGCGGCGATCACGTTGTCGTGAGGCCAGACCGAGCCGAGCTGGTAGGAGAAGGGGTTGTAGGAGGGGTGGTCCGCAGAGATCGTCCGGATCCCCCAGCCCGACCACATGTCGTCCGCGAGCAGTCGTTGGGCGGTCCTGCGAGCGCGATCGGGGTCCACGGCCCCGCTCCACAAGAGGTGTGCCGGGTTGGAGGCGACCGAGCGCAGCGGACGCTTGGCGCCGTCGAGGCCGAGGTAGTAGGTGCCCTCCGCCTCCCACCAGAACAGCTCTTCAATCATGGCGGCGAGCCTGTCGGCCTCCTTGCGCAGGCGCTCGGCCTCCTCCGCTTCCTCGTAGACCTGCTCGAGGACCTCGGCCCAGGCACGTTTGGCGGCCACCACGTAGCCCTGGTGCTCGCAGAGCGCGATCGGAAGGCGAGCGAGCTCACCTCGCTCGTCGACGATCGCCTCGCCCGAGTCCTTCCACCCCTGGTTGTAGTACCCGCCCGACGCGGCGCGGGTCTGGTACTCCTGGAGCCCGTCGCCGTCACGGTCGCCGTCTCGGTCGACCCAGTCGAGCGCACGCTCGACGTGGGGACGGATGGCGTCGACCTCGGCCCGGTCGCCGTGCCAGCGCCACGCCTGCGCGGCGGCCCACACGTAGAGCGAGGTCGCGTCGTGGGTGCCGTAGTAGGGGGTGTGGGGCACCAGGTGCAGGGCGGCGAGCTCGCCGTGACGGATCTCGTGCTCGATCTTGCCCGGCTGCATGTCCCGGTCGTCGTCGTAGGCGTCGGCCTGCAGGCGAGCGAGCGCGCGCAGCGTCCCGAGCGCAAAGCGCGGGGACAAGCTGAGGGTCTGGAGCGAGACCACGAGCGAATCGCGCCCGAAGAGCGACACGAACCAGGGGACCCCGGCTGCAGGCACCCAGGCGTCCTCGTCGGTCTCGGCATCCCCCCAGGGGGCGGCGGTCTCGTCGTGCAGGTACATCCGGAGGCTCGCCAGATCTCGCACCGCCTGGGCGAGGATCCGCGTCACGGCCGGGTCGCTCGTCTCGTACGCGGTGGTCGCCTCCACCCAGGTCTGCTGAGCCACTTCGTGGGGTCTGTCACGCGAGGTGAGGGCACTGCAGCGGCGCTCGGGCTGGCGCTCGTAGCTGTCCCCGACGTCGACGGTCCAAAGGAGACAGGTGTGCCAGCTGCCGCCCGGGTCGAGCTGGATCTTCCAGGACATCCCGCCGTTGGCGAACTCGGTGGGCGAGCCGCTGTGCTCGGCACGGATCGCGATCTGTCGCTGGAAGGACCCGTTCTCGTAGCGGGTGGTGAGCGTGGCCGACTCCTTGTCCCACGACGACTGGATCGAGCCTCGCTGGAGCCGCCGCCGGCTCTTCACGTCGAAGAGGTCCGCGAAGTCCGACTCGACGCTCACCTCGAGCAGGATCTTGATCGCCGTCTGCGTGTGGTTGACCAGCTCGTAGTCCTCGTGGAGCCCGCCTCCGATCACCCGGTCGAGCCGCAGGTGCAGCGAGTTCGCCGGCACCGGGCCGCTCGCGGTCACGAGCTCGGGGTTGGTGTACTCGATCCTGGCGGAGCAGGGCTCGACCTGTGCCCCGTTCAAGAGCACCGGGCGCTCACGCCCGAGCTTGAGGCGGTACCCCGAGGCCAGCCGCGTGTCGCGCACGAAGAGCCCTTGGTCGGCGGTGCTCGACATCTGCCCGTTCTCCTCGCAGACGAGCACCTCGTCGTCGGAATGGATGCTCAGGACCGGAAGGCCGACCTGGATCTCCATCGCTGCCTCCTAACTCTGGCGGGGCCTCGGGGTGTCTCTGGCGGGGCCTCGGGCCGGCGGGCTGTTCGGTCGTCGGGCCGTCGGGATCGGGCCGTCGGGCCGTCGGGCCGTCGGGCCGTCGGGCTCTCTCTGCGCCGGCCTCGAGAGACCGCCTCGGCTACAGGATCGCACGGCGCCCGGCGCCTCGGGCAAGCGCCGGTGCGAGCCCGCCTACCATGACAGCGCATGCAGCGGGT
>JAJYYT010000276.1 GCA_021800645.1 Actinomycetes bacterium | reverse complement strand
GACGAAGCTCATCGCCGGGGGCGGCGTGTACATCTGCGACGAGTGCATCGACCTCTGCAACGACATCATCGCCGAGGAGCTCACCGAGAACACGGAGCTCAACTTCGAGGACCTTCCGAAACCGCGCGAGATCTTCGAGTTCCTGAACGACTACGTCGTCGGCCAGGAGTACGCGAAGAAGATCCTCTCGGTCGCGGTCTACAACCATTACAAACGCGTCCAGGCAGGAACGCCGAGCGACGAGGACGCGGTGGAGCTGGCGAAGTCCAACATCCTTCTCCTCGGGCCGACCGGGTGCGGGAAAACGCTCCTCGCCCAGACGCTGGCCCGCATGTTGAACGTCCCTTTCGCGATCGCGGACGCCACCGCGCTGACCGAAGCGGGGTACGTCGGCGAGGACGTCGAGAACATCCTGCTCAAGCTCATCCAGGCTGCCGACTACGACGTGAAGCGGGCCGAGACCGGGATCATCTACATCGACGAGATCGACAAGATCGCCCGCAAGAGCGAGAACCCTTCGATCACCCGGGACGTTTCGGGCGAGGGCGTGCAGCAGGCCCTGCTGAAGATCCTGGAAGGGACGACGGCGTCCGTGCCGCCCCAGGGAGGCCGGAAGCATCCGCACCAGGAGTTCATCCAGATCGACACGACCAACATCCTGTTCATCTGCGGCGGGGCGTTCGCCGGGCTGGACAAGATCATCGAGAGCCGGATCGGGCGCAAGGGGATCGGCTTCCGGGCGGAGGTGCGCCAGCGCAGCGAGCGCGACGACACCGAGGTCCTACGCCACGTGCTGCCCGAGGACCTGATGAAGTTCGGGCTCATCCCCGAGTTCATCGGTCGGCTTCCGGTGGTGGGCGCGGTCAGCCAGCTGTACAAGGACGCGCTCATCCGGATCCTCGTGGAGCCGAAGAACGCCCTCACCCGCCAGTACGAGCGGGTGTTCGCGCTCGACGGGATCGAGCTCGAGTTCGCACCGGACGCGCTGGAAGCGGTCGCGGAGCAGGCGCTGCTGCGGGGCACCGGGGCGCGTGGGCTGCGCGCGATCCTCGAAGAGGTGCTCCTCGACGTGATGTACGACCTGCCGAGCCGCAGCGACGTGGGCAAGTGCGTGGTGGACCGTGCGGTGGTGCTCGACCGTGTGCATCCCACGCTCGTCCCGCTCGGCGAATCCCCGGTGAAGGTTCCGAGCCGGAGTCGCCGGGCGGCCTCTTGACTGGCTGAGCGCCCGGCGTGAACACCTTCAAGTCCTTGGAGGACGCGCTCGCCTGGCTCGACCGCCACATCGACTTGGAGTCGAAGGTGCCCACCAGGCGGTCCCTGCCGACCCTCGAGCGCATGCGCGAGCTCATGGCGCTGCTCGGGGAGCCCGAGCGCGCCTACCCCGCTCTGCACCTGACCGGCACGAACGGGAAGGGGTCGACGGCCGCGATGCTGACCGCGCTCCTGGGAGCCCGCGGGCTGGCGGTGGGCACCTACACGAGCCCGAACCTGGCACACGTGAACGAGCGGATCTCACGGGCGGGGACGCCGATCGACGACGCCTCGCTCATCGAGGTGCTCGAGGCGCTCGCGATCGTCGAGCCTTCGCTCTCCGACCGTCCGACTCGTTTCGAGCTTTTGACGGCCGCCGCGTTCTCGTGGTTCGCAGAGGTTGCGGTGGACGCCGCCGTCGTGGAGGTCGGCGTCGGGGGCACCTGGGACGCGACCAATGTGATCGACGGGGTCGTCGCTGTGGTCACGAACGTGAGCTACGACCACACCGACATCCTCGGCCCGACGCTCGAGGGTATCGCTCGCGACAAGGCAGGGATCGTGAAGCCCGGTAGCGTAGCCGTGGTGGGTGAGGTCGACCCGGACCTCGTCTCGGTCATCCGTTCGGTCGCCGAAGCGTCGGGAGCCGCCCAGGTGTGGGTGCGCGGCGAGGAGTTCGAGTGCACGAAGAACCGGCTCGCGGTCGGCGGTCGCCTGGTCGACCTGCGGACGCCCGGCGCCGTCTACCACGACCTCTTCGTGCCGCTCCACGGAGAGCACCAGGGGCTGAACGCGGCGTGCGCGCTGGCGGCAGGCGAGGCGTTCTTCGGCGCGCCGCTGCATCCTGATGTCGTCACCGAGGGGTTCTCCCGAGTGAGGGTGCCCGGACGCCTCGAGGTGGTCGGTCGAAGACCGCTGAGCCTCCTCGACGGGGCGCACAACGTGGCGGGGATGCAGGTCCTCGCGACCGCGCTCGGTGACTTCGCCGTCACCGGTAGGACCGTAGCCGTCGTGGGGATGCTCGGCGGGCGCGATCCGTCCGCGATGCTGAGCCCCGTCGCGTCCGCCGGCGTCGGCCACCTGGTCGCGTGCGCCCCTGCGTCACCGAGAGCCCAGCCTGCCGAGGTCGTCGCTGAGGCGGCCGAGGCGGCGGGAATGCAGGTCGTCGTTGCCGGCTCCGTGGACGCCGCCGTGGCGATCGCCAAGGAGCTGGCTGGCGAGGACGGGCTGGTCGTGGTCGCCGGCTCGCTGTACGTCGTGGCTGAGGCCAGGGAGCTCCTCGTCGGGCGGCCCGAGCAGCAGACGAGCGCGCCACCCGGCCGCTGACGCCTTCGGCGGGCTTTCACGTGCCGCCGCCCTCCGAGCTTCCCGAGGACCCTCGGGACCGTTCCTGATAGGGTCCACGGCTCGTGACCCGCACGCTCGTCATCGTGAAGCCGGATGCCGTCGAACGGGGGCTCGCGGGCGAGATCCTCTCGCGCCTGGAGCGCAAGGGCCTCCGCCTCGTGGCGTGCGAGCTGCGCGCGATCACAGGGGACGTCGCGAGACGCCACTACGCGGAGCACGAGGGCAAGCCCTTCTACGAGGACCTCGTCGCGTTCATCACCCGCTCCCCGGCCCTGGTCATGGTGGTCGAGGGGCCGGACGACGAGACGTACGCGGTGGTGCGCGCCCTGATGGGGGCGACCGACCCCAGGCAAGCGGCGCCCGGGACGATCCGCGGCGACCTTGCCATCGAGATGACCGAGAACTTGGTGCACGGCTCGGACTCCTCGGAGTCCGCGCGCCGGGAGATCGCGCTGTTCTTCCCCGAGCTGGTCTGAGGGGCGCCCTCGAAGGGGCGCCCTCGGAGGGACGGTCTCGCAGGGACGGCCTTGTGCTCGAACGCGCCGTCCCCTAGCCTTCCCCGAGGGACCCGTCGCCAGCGGACCCCCAGAGCTCGTCGGCGGCACGTCTCCGGCGAGAGGATCCTCGGAGAGGAGCCCCAGGTCCATGTCAGACAACCGTCTCTACGTCCTCGGCCGCGACATGGCGGTCGACCTCGGCACGGCGAACACGCTCGTCTACGTGCGTGGGCGCGGGATCGTGCTGAACGAGCCGTCGGTCGTCGCGGTCGACGTGAAGGACGGACGACCCCTCGCGGTCGGCGCCGAAGCCAAGCGCATGATCGGGCGGACCCCGAGCAACATCCAGGCGATCCGCCCGCTCAAGGACGGCGTCATCGCGGACTTCGAGATCTGCGAGAAGATGCTTCGCTACTTCATCCATCGGGTCCACCAGCGCCGCTTCGCCAAGCCCCGGATGGTCATCTGCGTGCCGTCGGGGATCACCGGGGTGGAGCAGCGTGCAGTGATGGAGGCTGCCGAGTACGCAGGGGCGCGCAAGGCCTACATCATCGAAGAGCCGATGGCCGCCGCGATCGGCGCCGGGCTCCCGGTGCACGAGCCGACGGGCAACATGGTCGTCGACATCGGCGGTGGCACCACGGAGGTCGCGGTCATCTCGCTGGGCGGCATCGTGACGAGCCAGTCGGTCCGCATCGGCGG